>JANMEE010000091.1:0-8123 GCA_031376645.1 Dolichospermum sp. OTE_75_concoct_329_sub
AGCCTCTAATACTACATCACCTGTTGATTCTCGCTCTAAGGTCAATGCTAGGGGAGATTATGACTTTATCAAAAGTTATTTAGCCCAGTTAGAACTTAAAGAAAGTAGAAAATTTAGAGTAGCTTATTACCAGAACCAAAGTGGTGTTCCTAAAAATACCCATTGTAATGTTACCCATTTGTTCAAATTACTAAACTGCTTGGATAGAAATAGATACAATCCCGAAGGTAATACTAGAACTAAGCACCCCGCTGTTAGCAGCACTCCTAGTCAACTTTCTGATGGTGAGAGGGAAAGATTAACCAAACTACTGCCTCTGCTGGCTAAATCTATGTGGATAGAACAAAGGCTGTATGAAATTATTCAAGAATATATCAGCGCACCTAAAAGAAAAGGGATCAATGATTTAGCATCAATTGATATGCGGAAAAATACCCTTCTGGCTGACAGTAAATATTCTTTTGGGTTTGGTGCGCCAGGAGATTTAGCGTTACCAATAGTTGCATCTTACAGGGTATTTCTAGATAAAGAATATAACTGGATTGTACCTTTTGAGGATTTCTCTGAAGATTTTCTTCAACAGTTGTGGGGTACTTATTTTCGTAAGTATTTAATTTCCGAGAAAATTGCTGGTAATACGGTGGGTGCGAAAATCTGTCGTAATCAAGAAATTTGGGATAGTCTGTATATTTTTGCCCAAAGTTATCTGAATCAGCTTTTGGTGAAGATGGTTAATTCTGCTAAACGTGAGGAATTAACGTTAAAATAGTTAGGAGAAAAACTCAGCATTTATTGTCATTATTGCCTTGGGAGTAATTTAGATTTTAACAGTGTTTTGATTTTAATTTTCTAATTCAACAGATTAGTTTTGGAGACTTGCCATGAAAGTTACCATCAAAGATAGTCAAACACTCAAAACAGTTCAACCTGATATTATCCAGGCACACCTCCAAGCTACAGGATGGCAGGAAACAGGACGAATTTATAATGATGCTGGGGCAATTTGGCGATTAAACAAAAACACAGCAACTCAATATGAAATTTTGTTACCTCTTCAACATAATTTAGGAGATTATGCTGAAAGAATTAGCGATATTTTAAAAACATTAGAGATAGTAGAAAGTCGTCATCAAGTTGATATTTTAAGCGAATTTATTACCAGTAATCCTCAAAGAAGACCTGAGAAGTAATCAATCAATTGTACAAATAAACTTTTTCTCCTAATTATTAAAGGTAACAAAAATGGCTTATAGTGATTTTAAATTAAGTGAAATTATTCAGAAATTTCAATTGACTTTAAATGAAGTATCAGGATTATTTGGAGATATACCAGAGGCAGAACCTAGTGATTTACTCGCAACAATTCTCAAGGAAAATGTTGATTTAGCAGTTGCAATTAATACAGAAAAAGCCCGTTCTGAAATGATAATTAGCCCAATTTTACTAGAAGTAAGAAGAAAGTTAAATAATGAAATTAGTTTATTTTCAGGAGTAGATTTTAATGTTGATAATCAACAAGGTTTAAATGGTTTTTGCGATTTTCTGATTAGTCTTTCTAAAGAGCAGCTTTTTGTTCGCGCACCTGTAATTACATTAGTAGAAAGTAAAAATGAAAATTTGAAATCAGGTTTGGCTCAGTGTATAGCTGAAATGCTGGCTGCTCAATTGTTTAACGAACAGAAACAAAATGCGATTAAGATTATTTATGGTGCTGTAACTATCGGTACTATTTGGCAGTTTTTGAAGTTAGAAGATAAAACTATCTCTATTGATTTAACTGAATATTATATTAAGGATGTAAAAAAGATTTTAGGAATTTTAATAAGTGCGATTAAACAAGAATAGTTGAATTTTAAAAAAATTATAATTTCGTACATCCTAAAATTATGGAAACCCTGATCCTAACAATTAAACCGTCAACTGTCATCGATCAACAGTTAACCTTTTATGTTAAATTACAATTCATTAGATTGTTTAGCTTCATCGGCAGAATTACCAGATTCAGACGATACCCCGGTGGATAACGAACTACAAATTTTAATTTCCAACTTATTATTAGCTATCTTAGTTGTTGACTGTATTTTGTCAGAAATACCTATAGCTTGCGTGACGACATAAGAATCATACGCCTTGTGTAAGGGATACGCTTCTTCGTGATTCATTTCATCTATATTCTTCTGACGGAAAGGGAGTAGAGAAAGTGAGGGACTTACGCGAATTAGTTAAATTGATGTATGGTGCTGATAATTTTAAGAGAGTGTAGCCTATCATTAGACATATTCTTACAATTTTTTTAATATTCTCACCAAATCCATGTATGCTAAATATTAAAGTTTATCTTTATAAATGATGGAAATAACGCTATGAAAATCGTTCATGGCACTTGGATACCTCACACAGAAACTGACTTTATTCAGTCAGGGTCATTTTATCTGTGGATAGAAACGCCTGTACCAAAAAGCAGCCGCAATCATAAACAACAGATTCATCCTGGACATCTAGCTAAGGGTGAATTAATCAACTTCTTAGTCCAGGAATTGGGAATTAAAGAACCAGCACTCCAATTAAGCCAACGCATATCTACTAAATATTTTGCTTTACCAACTGCCGATAATCAACCCCTGCCTTCACCAGAATTAATTAAATATCTAGAAATAGAAATCCCCGAAGAATATACAGAATTTCAATATTGGCAAGTAGATTGTTATCAAACATTAACTTCTGTTAAAAATAATACGCCTGCGATTAATATTATTAGACTGCTCAATGATATCCATTTTTTAGCAATTAATAACCTGAGTGATATTCAACTCGGTTCAGATTTATTATTTTGGTATCACTATACGCAATCATTTAAACAAATAATTCTCAAAGACCAATATATCCCAACTCTCAAATATCGCCAATTAGAAACTCCTCCACCCAAAGGTAAAAGTAAAAAACCAATTCCACCTGCTTTTGAAATCTATGCTGGTTGGTCAATTATTTCCGAGCAACATGAAGAAAATATTCAAAAATATATTGAATATATGCCACTGATTTGTGTGGCAGGTGCAAACGGAGAAAATGAAAATATTGAGTTTTTTGATGAAGAAACCCTATTACGTCACTTTTCTGAATCTATCCTCCATAATATAGTTACTCACACTCCCTCTACTGCTGCCTTTGATAAACAAATTACAGATTCCTTAGTTTACTATTGTTTTTCTCAACAACATAATCCCCGCACAGCAAATATAACTTTAGAGGAATACAAACAATGGCAAACATGGAAAAGTAAAATTACTCGCTCCCAATCAGAATTGCCTTTTCATCTCTGTTTTCAATTAAATTCACCTGCTGCTGAACAAATAGATAACTGGGAAATGCAATTTTTGGTATCTAGTAAACAAGATCCTTCTCTCAAGTTACCTTTAGCAGATTATTGGCCAATGAGTCAAAAATCTAAAACAGGTGTACAGAAGGAGTATGGTAAAGACTTTGAAACTAATTTGTTGTTAAATTTAGGATATGCAGCACGAATGTATCCGCAATTATGGCAAGGATTAGAAACAGATACTCCTGTGGGAATGCAATTAACATTAGAAGAAGCATTTGCATTCCTTCAAGAAAGTGCTTGGGTGTTAGAAGATGCAGGTTTTAAAGTTACTGTTCCGGCTTGGTATACCCCTGCTGGTCGTCGTCGTGCTAAACTACGACTCAAAGCTTCTGGTAAAAGTCGTTCTGCAACTAAGGGAGAAAACAAAAGCTATTTTGGTTTGAATTCTTTGGTGCAGTATGAATATGAATTAGCAATTGGTGAACAAGCTGTTACTAAGCAAGAATGGGAGCAATTAATTAATGCTAAAGCTCCTTTAGTACATTTTCGCGGTCAATGGATGGAATTAGACCGTGATAAAATGCAGCAATTGCTAGAATTTTGGCAATCTCATGGTGATGAAAAACCAGAGATGTCTGTGCTGGAATTTCTCCAACGTAATGCTGAATCTGGGGAAGATTGGGATATTGAACATGATGAGATTTTGTCAGATATGATGGCGAAATTACAAGATAAAAGTAGTTTAGAACCAATTTCTGACCAGTTAAATCTGCAAGGTAATCTGCGCGAATATCAAAAGCGTGGTGTGGCTTGGTTAGAATATTTGGAACGTTTGGGTTTAAATGGCTGTTTAGCGGACGATATGGGTTTAGGTAAGTCGGTACAAGTGATTGCTAGACTTGTCCAGGAACGAGAATTGTTTTCCTCTGAGGAGGAGATAGGACGGTGGGGAGATGAGGAAGATGGGGAAAATAAGGGAAATAAGAGGGAGAAACGCAACAGGGGGGACGGACAAACAAAATTATCTAATGTGCCACCAACTCTGTTAATTGCACCTACTTCTGTGGTTGGTAACTGGCAGAAGGAAATTGCTAAATTTGCTCCGCATCTTCAGAGCATGATACATCATGGGAGCGATCGCCTGCAAAACCTAGCTGATTTCAAAACCGCTTGTCAACAAAATGATGTCATCATTACCTCCTTTACCTTAGCTCGCAAAGATGAAAAACTACTGCATAGTGTCAAGTGGCAACGAATTGTTTTAGATGAAGCGCAAAATATTAAAAATCCTAAAGCTGCACAAACCAAAGCTATTCTCAAACTTTCAGCTAAACACCGACTGGCTTTAACAGGAACTCCGGTGGAAAACCGTTTGTTAGATTTATGGTCAATTTTTAATTTTTTGAATCCTGGTTACTTGGGTAAAGAAGCACAATTCCGCAAATCTTTTGAGATTCCCATTCAAAAAGATAATGACAGAATAAAATCAAGTACGCTGAAGAAATTAGTTGAACCTTTGATTTTACGTCGGGTTAAAACCGACAAATCTATTATTAATGATTTACCTGATAAAGTTGAACAAAAACTCTACACCAATTTGACCAAAGAACAAGCTTCATTGTATGAAGTAGTTGTCAAAGATGTAGAAGAGAAATTACAAACAGTGGAGGGAATTCAACGCAAAGGTTTGATTCTTTCTACTTTGATGAAGTTGAAACAAATTTGTAACCATCCTGCTCAGTTTTTACAGGATAATAGCGAATTTTCTACTGAACGTTCTCACAAACTTAGCCGCTTAGTAGAAATGGTAGATGAGGCTGTTTCTGAAGGGGAAAGTTTATTGATATTTAGTCAATTTACGGAGGTATGCGAACAAGTAGAAAAATACATTAAACACAATTTACGTTGCAATACTTACTATTTGCATGGTGGCACAAGTCGTCCACGACGAGAAAAGATGATTACGGAATTTCAAGAACCAGATACAGAAGCATCAGTTTTTATCTTATCATTGAAAGCAGGTGGTGTAGGGATTACTTTAACTAAAGCTAATCACGTTTTTCATTTTGATAGATGGTGGAATCCAGCGGTGGAAAATCAAGCCACAGATAGAGCTTTTCGGATTGGACAACAAAAGAATGTATTTGTCCATAAATTTGTGGCTATTGGTACTTTAGAAGAGAAAATTGACCAGATGATAGAAGATAAGAAAAAACTTGCTAATGCTGTAGTTGGCAATGATGAATCTTGGTTAACTGAGTTAGATAATGATGCTTTTAAACAATTAATTTCTTTAAATAAAAGTGCAATTTTGGAGTAAAATATTATGGTTAAATTTAGTCGGACATGGTGGGGTGATAGGTTTATTAAAGCATTAGAAAATTTTACTGATGATGGTCGCTTGCAACGAGGACGTTCCTATGCAAGTAGTGGTAAAGTTCTGAATTTTGAAATTGAACAAAATCACATTACTGCTAGAGTCAAAGGTTCAGTTAATCCTTACTTTGGCGTGTATAAAGAACCGACTTACAATATTTCCATTGAAATTAAATCTATTCCTAAAAGTAGTTGGAATGAAGTTATTGACAAGCTATCATCTAAAGCTAGTTTTGTTTCTAGATTGCTGCTGAATGAAGTCCCAGAGAATATTGAAGATACTTTTAAGCAATTGGGACTAAATTTATTACCCCATAGCAGTAAGGACTTTCAAACTAAATGTTCCTGTCCAGATTATGCTAATCCCTGTAAACATATTGCTGGGGTTTATTATTTAGTTGCGTCCCAATTGGATAATAACCCATTTCTGTTATTTGAATTGCGGGGGTTATCAAAGGAGGAACTTCAGAATAAACTGGCTAAATCTAATTTAGGTAAAGCACTTTCACAGGAATTGAATACTCAAGAAGTTAGTTTAGAATCTTCGACATCGTTTTATACTAAGTTGGAAAAACAATCTGTTGATGAAAAGCCAAGTGTGAGAGAATTTTGGTTAGGAACAAAGCGTTTACCGCAAACTATAGAAGTACCAAGTTCTAGTGGTGTTTCGGCAATTCTTGTCAAGAAACAGGGCGATTTTCCGGCTTTTTGGCATAAAGATAATTCTTTTATTGAAACGATGGAGGAACTTTATCAACGGGTGAAAACAAAAAATCAAAGTTTACTTTAGTTTTAGCAGCATAAACTGTTTTTGGTACAGCAATTGTGGACAAATACCACATAGATATACGTACTCTTTCTTAAAGAAATGTCCACCATTGGTTATATGCACCAAAACGTACACAAGATCCTATTTCTTCTAGCGATCGCATGAACTTAACGAGTAATACGGAGAATTTTATCCCGCTGTGGAGGACAATTTCCCCGTCCATCACAGTTACTGGTGGTGACATATAATTCACCATCTGTCCCCATAATTGCTTCTCGCAGCCGTCCATATTGACCTTGCAAATACACCTCATGACGCTCAACTTGTTGGGGCGATTGGGGGTTGAAAACAACGCGCTGCAAATGTTGAGAACGAAGAGTGGCAATTATTAAGCTGCCTTTCCACTCAGAAATAGAATTTCCAGTATAAATTGCTGCGCCACCAGGAGGTAAAGCTTCACGCCAAACAATTGACGGAGTAACCATTCCTTTCTTTGATTCACAACGGTAGATAGTAGGCCAGCCCAGATTATCTCCTGCTTTTGCTAAACTGAGTTCATCGTGACCCCTTCTTCCCAAATCCCCACTAGGTCCGTGATCTGTCACCCATAGTGTCGATTTATCCAGCCAATCAAACCCTTGAGTGTTACGAATCCCGGTGATATATACAGGATTTTTAGCAAACGGATTGTCTGGTGGCACTTGTCCGTCAGGTGTCACACGCAGGATTTTACCAGCAAGGCTATTAACATCCTGGGAACTTTGCGGTTCTCTGGCATCACCTGTGCCAATGTAAAGCATTCCGTCTGGTCCAAAGCGAATGCGACCACCGTTATGAAATTGTGCTACGGGAATATTATCAACAATTACTTTATCCGGGGAAGCACTGAGTCCATTCTCAGATAGTCGCCATCTTTCCACACGATTAACCTGTGATCCATTTTTATCAGCAGTGTAGTAAATGTAAAAAAATCGGTTTTTAGCAAAGTTAGGATGAGTGGCAATACCCAATAAACCGTCTTCACCGCTTTCTGTGACATTGATTGTAGCTACTGGTTGGGAAATAAGTTTACCATTCCGCACGAGGCGGACTCGTCCCGGTCGTTCGGTAACTAACATATCTGTATTTGGCAGAAAAGCTATTCCCCAAGGAACTTCTAGACCTGTCACCACTTTTTCTACACGCAATTTTACCTGTCCTTGGGAACCGAAGCCATTTTCTACTAAAGTACAGGCTTGATTTTTAGTAGCAGTTTGTTGGCTGACTTGTTGGGCTGTTTCTGTTTGTTGATTATTAGTGTTTGCGGACTCAGTTGTTGCTAAGTTGCAAGCTGAAATTCCTACTAAAACCATGCCGAAAAGTAATTTTGCTGCCAGAGTTTTTGTCTGTTTCATGATTTGTTTTGTCTACAAAATTGCTACCTGCAACGAAACAATTGTCAATTAATCAAAGATTTCTGGTCTTTCAATAATGAACCATTCATGATACAAAATTGCTAGAAAGAAGTTTTCATTTCTGAGGCGGTCACAAACTGTCATAAAGCCAGAAAAGAAGGGATCATCTTCATAGGTGGTATCCGATAAAAATAGCGTGAGTGATTTTTTATCTTCAGCCCAAATAGAACGGATTATGGAAATATTGGGGTGATGAGATTTATCC
>JANMEE010000217.1:0-25382 GCA_031376645.1 Dolichospermum sp. OTE_75_concoct_329_sub
TGGGAGAAGCATTATTAGACTTTGGAGATATTAACGACTTAGAACAATGGTTAAAATCTCACATAAAATCATAAATAATGCACACAGATACCATATTTTACCAAATCTTTCTCACCTTCCACAGTCTATTATTTGAACTACTGGGACAACCCATAGAAAATGCTGAAGGTTATCAGTTTACTTCTGTGGAAGTCAAAGAGAAAGCCTTTCGATTTGATGGCATTTTCATACCAGATAGTGCCGAAAAACCTATCTATTTTGAAGTTTTCACAATTAAGCCGTCAGGAGGTTGAAGCGATGTTTTTACTTAGTGATATCAAGCAAACAAGAGTTTATCAAGAGGCAAAAGAAGAAGGTAGACAAGCAGAAGCAACAAACTTACTGCTGCGAATATTATCTAAGAGATTTGGAAAATTAAGCAGTGGTGGCAAATATGAATTGCCAGTCCGCTACATTGAAAGCATCAACAGATTGACAATAGCACAGTTAGAAGACCTGGGAGAAGCATTATTAGACTTTGGAGATATTAACGATTTGGAAGAATGGCTAAAATCCTATATAGAATTATAAATTGCTAAATTTTGACTAAAAATGAACCAAATTATTACCCAAGTAGATGCCTTTACCAATACCCCGTTCAAGGGAAATCCGGCTGCTGTCTGTGTTTTAGATCATCCACAATCTGAATCATGGATGCAAAATGTTGCCCAGGAAATGAATTTATCAGAAACCGCTTTTTTAGTTAAACAAGATGACGGTTTTAATTTACGGTGGTTTACACCAAAAGTGGAAGTTCCTCTGTGTGGACACGCAACCTTAGCCAGCGCTCATGTATTATGGTCTCAAGGACATCTATTACCAAATCAAGAAGCGCGTTTTTATACAAAAAGTGGTATACTTACAGCTAAACTGGAAAATGATTGGATTCAGTTAGATTTTCCAGTGAATCTTTCCCAATCTGTCGAATTATTTCCAGAATTAAGTCAAGTTTTAGGAGTAACTTGTAAATCTGTTTTCCAGAATTCTCTCGGTTATTTAGTAGAAGTAGAATCTGAGCAATTAGTTAGAGAAATGCAGCCGAATTTCCAACAGATGAAAACCCTAACTAAGAGTGACATTATCGTTACTAGCATTGCTAATTATAGTTCAGAATATGATTTTATCTCCCGCTTTTTTGCCCCAGGTTTAGGGATTGATGAAGATCCGGTAACAGGTGCGGCACATTGTTGTTTAGCACCATTTTGGCGAGAAAAATTGGGAAAAGATGAATTTTTAGCCTATCAAGCTTCCAGTCGGGGTGGAGTGGTGAAATTGTACTATCCAGGTGCTAACCGTGTCTTTATATCTGGACAAGCTGTGACAGTAATGCAAGGAAAATTAACTATAGGTTAAGGATGGATTTTTTTAGAGAAATAGAGAAAATAAAAGTTTTTTAATCCTGAAAATTCTTATAGCTGTACGCGCTTGAATGAAATAAAAAAATTAGGTTAAAAGCCGTACAGCACTCCTTCTTTCTTCTGATTCGGTGACTCCTTTTTTTGTGAATTATCCAATAAGTTAATATTTGTAATTAAGTTTTTAGCTGCAAGATGACAGTTATCGGGTATTATTGACTGTGAACGTCCTTTAATCAAGGAAGTTGAGCAATAAACAAATTGCAGGTTTGAATTTTTCTAGGTCATAATGTCAATAATACCGTCCTAAAGAAGGATGGCGATTTGATAAAAATGTTAGAATTCAGAAAGTGAAATCCCGGTAAATCCTGAATTTTTACATAAATTAACCCATACTAAAAAATCAAAAAATGACCATTAACCGTACAACTAATAGAAATTTACTTCAAAAATCCGATTGGCCTGTTAAAGACTTACCAGGATTAAGCGCAGAAGATCAAGCACAACTAAAAAATTGTGGCATCAATACCACAGAAGAACTAATTAAAAGAGGAAAAACTCCAGAAGAGAGAATAGTATTAGCAGGTAAATTACAGGTAAATATCCATTCTGTGAATAAATGGGTAGTTTTAGCAGGTTTAGCCCGTGTTCCCAGTGTAGGGACTCAATATTGCGGTATATTGCTTCACTCTGGTGTTATTTCCATTGCTCAATTAGCGCAAACTCCTACTCACAGATTACATAGACAAGTTATGCGTTTGCAAGTAGCAACATTGCATAACCGTGATTTGTGTCCAGCAGTTGAATTAGTTCAACAGTGGAGTCATCAAGCGCAAGCAATGGGAAATTAGTCATTGGTCATTAGTCATTGGTCATTAGTCATTGGTTATTGGTCATTGGTCATTGGTCATTGGTCAGTAGTAATTCTATTTATTACCCATTACCTATTCCTTTGCTAGAACACCGTTAAGAAAGATATCCGCTAATCCTTCCGCCATTTTTTGCATTTCTTGGGGGGAGGCGTTGGGTTCTATAAGGGTATGATCAGAAAAACCGGCGATCGCAAATAAACCCAAAAAAACTTTAGCTCCAAGTTTGGCATCCATCTGACGATAGATGCCTTTATCTATTGCAGTTTGAAAAAATGCTTCAGCAACAGAAGTCATTTTATCAATAACTTCTGTTTGAATGCGATCGCGCAAATCTGGATGAAATTGCACTTCCATAAAACAAACGCGCATAATATCGGCGTTTTTTTGTAAATTCCACATCCGACGGCGCATAACTTGGGCGATCGCCTTATAGCTACCCATTTCGCTTAACTCTGTCAGTAAATCCGTGAGAATATCCACCCAGCCGCTAGTAGCCACTTCCACTAAAATTGCTTTTTTATTGGCAAAATGACGAAAGAGAGTTCCCTCAGCTACCCCTGCTGTCTGTGCTAAATCACGGGTTGTAGTTCCCTCGAATCCTTGTGCAGCAAACAAGCGTTGCGCTGCTTGTAAAATGCGTGCGCGCGTCTGTATTTCTGACGATGGAGGAGAATTAAAAACTCGCATGGTAGTTATTTTGATATCCCCAAAACAAAACTTGTAGCCCTATTGTGCAATGGAGAATGTAAAAATTACAGAAAGCTTAATATAAGATTAAATCTCTTCGTGTTAATTATTCAATTTTTCTAGTAATGTAAATTTACATTAACGTTAACTTTTGCTTATGCACCAGACAATTTTAGAATTATTCATGGGTGGATTGAAAAAGTCCCCATTCCGTCGGCTATTAGCAACCGCTTTGGCATTGATCTTATTTAATTGGGGATGGATGCCAGAAATGGCTATAGCTCTGCAAAAATCCGAAAACTCAATTCAACCTTACTTAGAACAAGTAATTAATCGGCTCACAGAATTTCGCCTCGATAATGGACTAAAATTCATTGTTTTAGAAAGACATCAAGCCCCAGTAGTTTCCTTTCTCACTTATGCTGATGTAGGTGGTATTGATGAACCAAATGGACAAACAGGTGTAGCCCACTTTTTAGAACATTTGGCATTTAAAGGAACAAAGCGGATTGGCACGACAGACTATAAAGCTGAAGCACCACTTTTACAAAAATTAGAGCAGTTAGATAACCAAATTAAAACCGCAAAAACCAGCGGCAAAAAAGCCGAAATAGCGCGGTTAGAAACTGAATTTAAAGCCATAGAAGGCCAGGCACTCAAATTAGTTAAACAAAACGAAATGGGGCAAATTGTCGAACAGGCTGGAGGTGTGGGTTTAAATGCCAATACTTCCTCCGAAGCTACCCGCTATTTTTATAGTTTTCCCTCTAATAAATTAGAACTTTGGATGTCCTTAGAATCAGATCGTTTTTTAGATCCTGTATTTCGGGAATTCTATAAAGAAAAAGAGGTAATTTTAGAAGAAAGACGGTTGCGAGTAGAAAATTCACCTATCGGCCAAATGGTGGAAAAATTTATAGATGCTGCTTTCAAAGTTCATCCTTATCGCCGACCAGTAATTGGTTATGATCAAGATATTCGCAACTTAACACCAGAGAATGTTAAAAAGTTTTTTGATGCTTATTATGCTCCCAGTAATTTAACTATTGCCATTGTGGGAGATGTCAATCCTGCTGAAGTGAAAAAACTGGCACAAACTTATTTTGGGCGTTATCAAGCTAAACCCAAACCACAGCAAAAACTACCAGTAGAACCCCAACAAACCGCTACCAGGGAAGTTACTTTAGAATTAGCTACCCAACCTTGGTATTTAGAAGGTTATCATCGTCCGGCCGTGACTCATCCCGACAATGCAGTTTACGAAATAATTGGTAGTTTATTGAGTGACGGGAGAACATCAAGACTGTTTAAGTCTTTGGTAGAAAAACAAAGTTTAGCCCTAAATGCTCAAGGTTCCAGCGGATTTCCAGGAGATAAATATCCCAATCTGATCTTCTTTTATGCTCTCACATCTCCAGGAAAAACAGTGGATCAAGTGGCGATCGCATTAAGGCAAGAAATTGATAAATTGAAAACTGAACCTGTATCTGCGGTGGAATTAACCAGACTAAAAACCCAAGCTAGAGCGGGTTTATTACGCAGCCTTGATTCTAACTCAGGCATGGCAGAACAATTGTTGGAATATGAAGTAAAAACAGGTTCTTGGCGCAATTTATTCCAGCAATTAGACAAAATTGCCGCTGTCACTCCTGAAGATATTCAAAGAGTAGCTAAGGCAACTTTTACCCCAGAAAATCGCATAGTTGGCAAGTTGTTGTCAAAATAAGCCAGGTAGCTACGCTAACAAAATTCAAAGTTGAAGACAGATATGTTAAGGTTTGATTTGAAAAGCCAAAAATTCCACTTTTCCAAGGCACAAAGATTTGTTTTTACCTTGGTGATGGTTGTTGCTTGTTTGCTAGTAAATTTTAATTTTTCTTGGGCAGATTTTTCTTGGGCAGCAACAACAGCAAAGCATTACGATGAGTTAACATTTGCCCCAGTTTCAGCAGTTAAATTACCCAAGTATGAAAGGTATGTACTAGAAAATGGTTTGGTAGTTTATTTGATGGAAGATCATGAACTACCATTGGTAACTGGTACAGCATTAGTCAGAACAGGTAGCCGTTGGGAACAAAGCGAAAAAGCAGGTTTAGCTAGTTTAGTGGGTTCAACACTGCGAAGTGGTGGCACTCAAAAACATTCTGCTGATCAGTTAAATGAGATTTTAGAACAACGAGCAGCATCTGTAGAAACGAATATTGGTGAAGCTGCTGGTAGTGCTAGTTTTGAGGCATTGACTGAAGATTTAGAAATGGCTTTTGGGCTATTTACTGAGGTATTGAGAGAACCTGCTTTTGCTCAAGAAAAATTGGATTTGGATAAAACTCAGATTCGTGGTGGTATTGCTAGACGAAATGATAATCCTAATAGTATTGCCAGTCGAGAGTTGAGAAAATTAATCTATGGGAAAGAAAGTCCATACTCGCGGACAGTTGAGTATGCAACTCTTGATAAAATTTCCCGTGACGATTTACTCAAGTTTTACCAGCAATATTTTCACCCCAATAATTTAATTTTAGGGATTGTTGGCGATTTTAATCCTCAAAAAATGCGATCGCTCATTCAAGCCAAATTTGGTGACTGGAAACCAAATCCGCAAATTGCTAAAACCCAATTACCACAAGTCACACAAGCTAATTTAGGTGGTGTATTCTTCGTAAATCAACCCCAACTTACCCAAAGTAGTGTCTTACTCGGACATTTAGGTGGAAAATTTGACAATCCTGATTATCCAGCGTTGGACGTAATGAGTGATGTGTTAAATGGGTTTGGAGGACGCTTGTTTAATGAATTGCGATCGCGCCAAGGTTTAGCATATTCTGTGTATGGGATGTGGAGTCCCCGTTTTGACTATCCAGGAACATTTATCGCTGGGGGACAAACTCGCACAGAAACCACCGTCCAGTTTATCAAATCACTGCAAACCGAAATTAAACGGTTGCAAACTGGAAATATCACAACTAAAGAATTAAATAAAGCTAAGGACTCAACTTTAAATTCCTTTGTTTTCAATTTTCAAGATCCTAGTCAAACATTATCTAGGCTAATGCGATACGAATATTATGGTTATCCCGCTGATTTCCTCTTTCGCTATCAAAAAGCCGTCATTGCTACCACAGCCGCAGATGTTAAACGGGTAGCGCAGAAATATCTAAAACCAAAGAATTTAGTCACCTTAGTAGTTGGAAATAAAGCGGCTATGAAAGAACAATTAAGTAATTTAGCCGCTCAGGTAACAACCATAGATATTACCATTCCCAGTAATCAACCAGCAGCTAAGAAGTAATAGAATTTACATCCCCGACTTCTTAAAAAAGTCGGGGATCTGGTTATTTAGTTATTATTATGAATATAGTTCTTCCTTGTCAATTTTATGACAACACACTGATTTTTTTTTGTCAATACCATAAGAGAACTCCACAAAAAACATGACATGAAAACAGGAGCAATCATTCTATGGAGTTCTCTAAAGTAACTTTTTTTCGGTTAGCGTTTTTGTGTTCGACGGGGGTGGGTTAGCTTGCACATTAACCCACCAACAACTGATTTCTCAAACCCTACGGACTTGCTTGAGGATTTTTAGAGTGGTTTTTTTCCTCTTCTACAAACTCCTCAATGGCATAGACATCAGGCCATACAGTCGCACCATGTTCATAGTTATCAATCCCAATTTTATCAGCTTCAGAATTAACACGCAGTCTACCAATGGCATTAAGTCCAGAGAACATTGCTAGGGCAAAAGTAATAGTGAAAACTGATATTGCAACTACACCTAAAATTTGCACACCCAGTAAATCAAAACCACCCCCTAATAACAGTCCAGCTTTTTTGTTTAAAGTCAATTCTGATTGACCTAAAAAGCCAACTGCCAATGTCCCCATCATGCCATTAATACCATGAACAGCAAATGCTCCCACGGGGTCATCAATTTTGAATGATTCAATAATATCAATGCCTAAAACTACTAAAATTCCGCCAGTTAAACCAATCACAACGGCAGCCCAAGGTGCGACAAAAGCACAACCTGCTGTAATCCCTACCAGTCCTGCCAAAGAACCATTCAGACAATAGACTAAATCCCATTTGCCGGAACGTGTATATTGATAAAATATTGCCGATAATGCCCCAGCACCTGCGCCAAGAGTAGTATTTAGAGTAATCAAACCAATTAACCCAGGACTACCAGTACCCAGAGTTGAACCAGGGTTAAAACCATACCAGCCAAACCAGAGAATCATTGTTCCCAAAGCTGCTAAACCTAAGTTATGGGCAGGAGGAATTTGTCCCCAAGGAGTACGTCCAGGCCGAGGTCCAAGTAAATAAGCACCTACTAAGGCTGTCCAACCACCAACAGTGTGAACTACTGTACTACCAGCAAAGTCATGAAAATAAATTTTTGATAACCAACCACTGGAATTCCATACCCAATGCACAACTAAGGGATAGCTGAATGCGGCCATGACAGCACTGTAAATTAAATCACCAATAAAGTCTGTTCTTCCAGCCATTGCCCCAGTGGTAATTGTACTGGCTGTAGCTGCAAAGGCAAACTGAAAGAAGAACAAAGTATAGGCATTGAGACCGGAAGCTATTCCTGGTACACCACCATTAGTAAAAACACCATTAGTTGGTAATTGACTCAAGAAAAAAGTGTCTGTACCAATGAACCCACCAGCACTTGTGCCAAAGGCAATGCCAAATCCTACACCCCACCAGATGAGAATGGTGACAGCCGCATCAATAAAGTTTTCTAATAGGGCGTTTACTACACCTCTTTGACGCAGCAAACCCGCTTCTAACATAGAAAAACCAGTCTGCATGAAGAATACTAAAAAGCCTGTGAGTAGTACCCAAGTAGTATCAATGGAAATTTGTAATTGTTTAGTTGTTGCATCTAATGATTCCAGTGTCACAGGATCTGCTGCCTGGACAACTGTGGGTGCAAAAATTGCCAGAACCATCGAACCTATAGCTAGTGCTAGAAGGCGATACAAGGGACGAATCCGCTTATTCATTGCTGTTTTTCCTGCTAGAAAAGCTGTAATTAAATTTGTATGAGCCAGGGGGTGATCCAGAAATCAATCAGAAAATATACTACCCCATAGTGTTAATAAACTACCTATTCTACACAACTTAAAAGCTTTTTCTGTGTGGAAAAATACATTTTTATTGTTATGATAGAAGTCATTTATTCGGCAATAATACATAAAGCTTCTGCCTAATTGACAATATCAGCATTTGCTGTGATTTGGATCTAATGATCAGGGTTTAAATCTCTAAAAATATAAAAATATGATACTTGTTTGGCAAATATATAGGTATTGTTTATATAATGTTGCTCGTTAAAGCAATAATCCCCCTCCCTCTATCTGCTACGGTGTACACACAAGTTAAATTACCCCCCTTAATCCCCCATTGGAAATGGGGGAAACCGAAAAAATTAGTTCCCTCCCCTTCACAAGGGGAGGGTTAGGCTGGGGTAATTTGAGAAATAATAGTAATCAGATCACTTGTGTGTACACCGTAGATATAGAGTGAGGAGCAATTAACAATTTGACCATACTTTCGGTAGAATACTCTTCACAGAAAGCAATTTAGTCCAAAGGAATCTGGGAAATTATGGCGCGTTTAGCCCTACTGAGTGTATCTAATAAAACTGGTGTAATTGATTTAGCCCGGAGTTTAGTTGAAGAATTTGGCTTTGATATCATCAGCAGTGGGGGAACAGCCAAAACCCTGAAAGATGCAGGAATATCAGTTACAAAGGTTTCTGATTATACAGGTTCACCGGAAATTTTAGGCGGTCGGGTCAAAACTCTTCATCCCCGCATTCATGGCGGTATTTTAGCACGGCGGGATGTAGAACAAGATATAACAGATTTGGCAGATAATCAAATTCGGGCGATTGATTTGGTAGTAGTGAATCTTTATCCTTTTGAGGAAACCATTGCTAAACCAGGTGTTACCTTAGCTGACGCGGTTGAACAGATTGATATTGGTGGACCTGCAATGTTAAGGGCTTCATCAAAAAATTACGCCCATTTAACAGTATTATGTAATCCTGACCAATATGGTGAGTATTTACAAGAATTACGCCAAAATGGGTCAGCATCTTTAGAGTTTCGCCAAAAATGTGCGTTAAAGGGATTTTTGCATACTGCTAGTTATGATAATGCAATTGCTGCCTATTTAGCTGGTACACAAACAGAAGAATTTACTCTTTCTGGCACACAAATCCAATCTTTGCGTTATGGTGAAAATCCTCACCAACCCGCAGCATGGTATCAAACCGGAAATAAAACCACAGGTTGGGCAGCAGCGTCAAAGTTACAAGGGAAGGAACTTAGCTATAACAACCTGGTAGATTTGGAAGCTGCACGGCGCATCATTGCTGAATTTACCGACAGTCCCGCAGCTACAATTATCAAACATACTAATCCCTGTGGAACTGCGGAAGGACTAAACATTTTTGAAGCTTATCAAAAAGCTTTTAATGCTGACTCTACCTCGGCTTTTGGGGGAATTGTCGCTTTAAATCGGCCGATTGATGCAGATACAGCGAATGAGTTAACAAAGACATTTTTAGAATGCGTGGTTGCTCCTGATTGTGACGAGGAAGCACAGGAAATTTTAACTAAAAAAGGCAATGTCCGCGTTTTGATTTTACCAGACTTGTTGACTGGACCTAAAGGAACGGTGAAAGCGATCGCTGGTGGATTTTTAGTCCAATCTGCTGATGATATCATTGCTGATCCTAGTCAATGGCAAGTTGTCAGCGAACGTCAACCTACTCCTGGGGACTTAGCAGAATTACTATTTGCTTGGAAAGTTTGTAAGCACGTTAAATCAAATGCTATCGTGATTGCGAGCGATCACACTACACTAGGTGTGGGTGCTGGACAAATGAACCGCGTCGGTTCGACAAAAATCGCCCTAGAACAAGCTGGAGAAAAAGCCCAAGGAGCATTTCTCGCTAGTGACGGCTTCTTCCCCTTCGATGATACCATCCGAGCAGCCGCAGCAGCCGGCATCACTGCCATTGTCCAACCAGGGGGAAGTCTCCGGGATAAGGACTCTATCAAAGCCGCTAATGAACTGGGTTTATTAATGGTTGTGACTAGTATACGGCACTTTTTACATTAGTCAGTAGTCAGTAGTCAGTAGTCAGTAGTCATTGGTCATTGGTAATAATTCTTGCCCCACTGTCACCTGTAACCTGTAACCTGTCACCTGTAACCTGTCACCTGTAACCTGTCACCTGTAACCTGTCACCTGTCACCTGTCACCTGTCACCTGTCACCTGTCACCTGTCACCTGTTCCCTGTTCCCTGTTCCCTGTTCCCTGTTAAAAACTATTTTCAAAATTGTTGTCTAAGGTACTTGCCAATTAACTGAAATAGTGGTAAATTATATTTGTGTGTGAGGAGCAAGTTTAAAAAACGTCTGGGGTGGAAACACGGCAACACTCCCAGGCGTTTTTTAATGGGAATAAAAATTTTCTTAAAATCAATAATCAACAAAACAGCAGTATCTTCGCCATTTTTTTGTAGCTAGTAGCCCGTAGGGTGAGTTAGCTCGTCTCGTAACGCACCTTTTATTGATTATAAGGTGCTTTACGGCTATGCCTAACGCACCCTACAAATACTAAAATATATTTTCATGAAAACCAAATGCTCGCTTCATCTGCAAAATATAGAATTCCCGAAATCTTTTGACGATAATCTCATATTTTGGCAATTTGGCAGATAACTATTTTAGTTTCCAGCTTTAATAGAATATCAACAGGGTTAAAGAGAAAGTTGAGAAGTTATTGATGTAGGGATTGCCCCAGCACTAGAGACTTCTAGACCAGAGTATAAGCGATAGATGCGGTGCTGTCAATCAAACTCAAGAGAAATATTGCAATATTCAAATCATAGCTACAGCTAACAGCCATTGACTAAAAATCGCCGAGAAAATATAGATTAATTAAACTGACTGATTTGCTAATGAACAAACGGATATATTCAGTACAAAATTGTCATGTACGAGTACGAATTAACTTGCAAATAGTTAGACTGTGTAAAAAAGGATGAAAAATTAATAATTTAGTTCTTAATCACGAAGCATTTGAGAAATAATGGCATCAGCTTGTAATCTCTTGTAAGTCAAGTGAACTAGGTTAGCTTCATCTGATTGTCCACAAACATAGCAAGCTAGGCTCAGAGCATCTAATAACATTAAGGTAGTAATACCTTCTGCTGCTAAAGATGATATGTATTCGGAAACACCTCTAGCACAGGTTTCTGCTGGCATCAGTACAAGTAGTAACCGTAAACAATCTGCTGATGCCATTGTCCCCTCTAACTCATGAGTCTCTGTGGCTAATTGAACAATGCCTAGAACGATTTGATTGGGGGAAATACCTTCTTTCATGAGTAGGGTAAAGAAGGAAGTTAAATGACATGGGGTGCTGTGATCAAGTTTGATATTCATAGTGCTTATTAAAATCAGTGTAACAATAATCGCAGATTTTTTGGCTAATCCGGAAAAATCTCCAAAAAGTTTTCGGGTTTTTTTCGGGTTTTTTACGTGAGATTCTAGAACCTTTTAGCAGATAGCACCCCAATTTGTCAACTTGAGTTTTGATCAATCATAGTTCCGTATCCCTTGATTCTATCAATGAGTAAATTGTTCCTTTTCCATCATTTTTGCATCTTTTCACACTAAACCAGCGAGTAATTTTTGCACTATCCCAAATCAACTATTCTTGATGACCTGTTTTCAATGAAATTGGTAACTTATGTAACCGACACAAGGCATGGAATGATGTAGAATTAATTAGGTAGTAAATAGAAAAACTATTTAAAGTGACTAAAAAGCAAGTCAGATCAACTTTCTGGGTTATTGACTGCCACTTTGCCTAACTAAACTTTTGTTTGTTGTCTCACTAATGGAACACTGTAGACAATAGATTTTAAAATCTTTACCTGATGTTGATACCCCATGAGGGTAACCGTGACTTACGTTTAATGGTTCTGGATGTAAACGCCTGAAACCGGGAAAAAATAATTGAGACATTAACCAAGTGTTACCTGTTCAACAATAACCTCAGGTTATTTCATGCCAACGGATATGGCTGTGATCTTCATCAATACTCTATCATGTTCTGGCATTTTGGCATCTTGACTGTGGACGACAGGCAAGGTAGATACTGGCATTTCTGGTAGCATAATAGTAAATTAAAGCAGCGACTATATTTTTAGCAAAAAATCTGTATGGCAAGCTACCTAAAAACCCCATCTCCAGATGAGTTAGTGGATGAACTTATTCAAGAAACCACAGCCCCAAACCATGTGGAAGTGATTGAAAATGTAATTGATACCTTAGCACAAGATCAAAGTGCAATGGTTAGTCGTGCTGCTGAGGGTGGATATCTGTGGAAATTTCAGTATGGCAGTGTGGAAGTATTTGTACAGTTGACGGGAACTACTGATGAAGATACGATCACGGTCTGGGCTGCGGTGCTAAAGTTACCGGCTAAAGATGAACCAAAATTGACACGATATCTCTTAGAGTTGAACTGTGTCAGCACCTTTGAAGCCCGTTTTGGGATTATTGACAATCAAGTAGTGGTGATTTCTACACGCACCTTAGCTGAGTTGTCACCGGGGGAAGTTTCTCGGATCATTACTATCGTTGCTACTATTGCTGATGACAATGATGAATATCTGCAATCTGAGTTTGGTGCAGTTTAAACAATTCTAGCTTAGGGATGTGATATCTAATGCCTGAACAGCAGGTGTGGCGACTTATTCCGATTTTAGCAGCCGCTGGTGATGTTCAGATGGCTATAGACCGCTGGTTATTGGCACAGCATGAGTCGGGAAAAAATCCGCCAACTTTACGTTTTTATACTTGGTCGCCACCTGCAATTTCTTTAGGTTATCATCAACGACGCTATCCCGAATTTTGGCAAGATTTAATCTGGAAAGGTGAAAAATTGGATTTGGTGCGTCGTCCTACCGGTGGGAGGGCGGTTTTACATCAAGGTGATTTAACTTACTCTGTGGTGACATCTGGACTAGGGGGAAATCGTTTAGATGTGTATGCAAAGATTTGTGAGTTTTTGATTCAAGGATGGCGATCGCTCGGTATGGAGTTGTACTATGGACAAGCTAGACGCGGTTATATTCATAATCCTAATTGTTTTGGGACGGCGACAGGTGCAGATTTAGTTTTAGCAGATGGTTATAAACTCATTGGTAGTGCCCAATTGCGGAAAGCTGACGCAGTTCTTCAGCATGGTTCTATGCGATTAAATCCAGATACAGATTTGTTTGCAAAGGTATTTAATCAAGAGTCTTTTGATTCTGTAAAACTTCCCGAAACTATCAATCAAGAAACAATAATTCAGGCTTTAATAGCCGCAGCTTGTAATTGTTTCACTATAGAAATAGAAGTAACACCACTGTCTCAAGATGAGTGGGATCAAATAAACTTCTATACGTAGGTAGGCACAATTAAATATATGGGTGATCATGTTGCCCACCCCACAATAAGCATAATATTCCTGTGGGGTGGACTTCTAGACCCCCAAGAGTCAACAATATTGTCAGTAACTCAGCCCTAAAGGAAGTGAACTTGCAAGAGCAATTAAGCAAGCTGTACTCGACCACCCTACTTAAAATTTTTCAAATATCATTTATGATTCCTATGTTATTTCAGCAAACCCTACTTAGAACGTCTTTTATTAATTAGTTTTTGTCTTTGGTATGATGTTGATTTTTTAGTTTATCATTTTTTACTTGAAGTTCATACCATTCATTCAAACAGTATTCAGACCAACAAAAACAATATTCATTCCAACAAAAATCACATAATCCGTGTTCTTTTATTTGATTAGTGTTTGTTTGTTTTTGCAATAAACAAGTGCGTGGACAGTGGATATAATTATTCATGGTTTTATCTCTGATAAATTAATACAGCAAATTGCAGGCAGTGTATGTGAAGACATCAATGGCACAACTTTTGTGCGTGAGTAGGAAACGTCAAATATAGAATGAGGATATTCATAAACATGAATTATTTGGTTATTTACAAGATGATACATATAAATCTCGCTGGATAGTGGAATTTATTTAATATCTGTATAAAATTTTTCTAAAAAATTACATAATTTTTTATTCATTACATTATTTATTAGCGTAATTAAAAATATTTAAACTCGCTAATAAACATATAATGGCTAATTGCATAACTAATTTTTGCAGATTGCTCAGTATTATATTATATTGTAAATGTAACTTTTTCGAGAATCAATCAAACTGTGAATACGATATAATCACTTAAAGCGCAATTGTGAATACCGTAGTATTCAATACTTGAATATTCTTGCTGATTAATTTAAATTCCCTTTAAGAATAGGTTAAGAAAACAAAAATTAAAGGTAAAACAGGTTTAGTGTCTTAGATAAAATTCTGCGAATTAGGAGCAAATATTATGGCAAGTTTTGGTGCAATTGTTTTAAGAAATACTAACCCTTTCGATCAAAGTAACGTAGTTAGTGACAAAGAACCTATTGTTGATTATATTTATCAAGAGGCATTTATTAAAATTGAAAGAAAATTTAATGATGTTGTTCAAAATAATTGTACACATACTATATTAATTAATAGTGATGATGGTTGTAGTAATAACTATTTATTATCAAGACTACATCAACATTTTAATTATAAAGCATTGTTTGTTCATGTTCCACCCTTTCCGCAAAGAGAAGTAATTTGGCAACATATTTTGCGCTATACAGTTGATTCTTTGGTAACAACATCAAATAAGGATAAAAGGTCTCAGTTATTAAGATGGATATCTAAGTTTAAACAGGATATTAAATATGATGTATTTGATTTTTTAAGAAGTGATAGAAAAAAGTTTATTAATAAATTGAAGGATATATATAAAGACGTTAAGATCCATAATGATAATACTTTCTTTGGCATACTTTATGATTTAACTGATTCCTCGCTTTACCCTTTAGCTTGTGAATATTTACGTGGAGATGATTTAAGTAAAGAATCTTTAGAAGCTTTAGGAATAGAGAAATCTATTGAAACAGAAACTGAAGCTAGAGAAAATTTAGCTAATTTGAGTAAAATAGTTGGTAATCATCAACCTATTGTACTTTGTTTTGATCAAATAGACAGCATTGGCAAGTTGCCAGACGGAAGTTTAGATTTACCAGCATTGTTTACAGTCAATACTAAAATTCGAGAAGAAAATATAAGTTTACTCATGATTTTTAATATTAATAATTTCACATGGAAGGAAAATGAAGAAAAGATTTATGAACTTAATAAACATAGTATTGATGAAATAGTGTATTTAAAAGATATTAGTTTAGCACAAGCTGAATTACTGATAGAATCAAGGCTTAAAAGATTGTATAGTCAACGAGTTTTGCAAATACCTTCTCCTATTTATCCTTTAAGTCGTCAAATTTTAGAACAGCAATTTCCTCAAGGTAGAAGCAATCCTAGAGATTTATTAATTTATGCAAGAAATACATTACAGGCTTATAAAATATGGTTAACTAAAGGTAGTGAAAAAGGTGATTTTGTATTTCCGCAAAGTAGCGAGAATAAAGAGATTAATTATTTAGAGATAGAATCTTACTTTCCAGTAATATGGTATGAAAAATTTGCTCAAATCCAGCAAAATATTACTAAAATACGTCAGGTATCATGTCCAGAATTAATAAGAATTTTAGAAGAAATCTTGATAGTATTACAAGTAGAGCAAATTATTTATCCATTATTTGTAAGAACTAAATATTCTAGTTACTCATTAGGTTATTATTTAACAGATGATTCAGAAATGTTAGGTATGATCTGGATGGAAGATACTAATCTTACTAGTTTATTTAACGTCATGGAAGCTTGTAGAAAAACCATAGAAAAAAATCCAACTTTAAAGTTACATTTAATTCGTGCAGAATCATTAGGAAACAAAAATGATAAGGGGAATAAAATTTATAATGAAGTTTTTATAAATAATTCTCATGCTCATATTATTCCTGATTTAAATTCTATTCACTATTTGGCTACATATAATAGTTTAGTTAAAAGTGCTTGTGAAGGAAATTTAGTCATTGGTGGTAAAGTGGTTGATTTAAAAGATTTACAATATTTGATGTCTAAATCTAAGATTTTAAACAATTGTAGGTTATTAGAAAGATTGGGATTAGTTATTAGTAATTATGATTTGAATGACGAAAAAAATACCAACCTAAAACTGAAAGAATATAAAAGTTACGTTTTTTATTTAGTTAAAAGTCAGATTTGTTTAAGTACACAAGTTATTATCCAAAAAACTAATTATTGTTTTCCTGAGTTAAGTGAATCTAAGATAGAAGCTTTAATCCAACAACTATGTTGGCAAAAGAAGCTGAAAGTTATTGATCCTAAAGCGCCTTTAGAGTCTCAATTAGTTTGTTTGGCAAGGAAGACAACTTGATGATGGTTTTACCCCCTGACAGGTGTAGGTTTTTTACATTGAGATTTATAATATGCCTAGACTTGGCAAACCAGGAGGGAAAGTGGACAATGATTTTGAGTGATTTCACTCATTGTTAATGCACCCATAAATCTGCTTTGATATTCTCAATGTTTATTCTTATGCAAAAATGCTGGCTAGAGTTTGGAGTGCATCTATCATTGGAATTGACGCTGTAAAAGTGGGTGTAGAAGTTGATGTTTCCGGTGGTTTACCGGGAATTGTGATTTTGGGTTTACCAGATTCCGCTATTCAAGAATCTAAAGAACGAGTAAAAGCAACTTTGAAAAATGCGGGTTTTGCCTTTCCCATCCGAAAAATTGTCATTAACCTAACTCCCGCAGATTTGAGAAAGGAAGGACCTGCTTTTGATTTACCTATTAGTGTGGGAATTTTAGCAGCTTCTGAACAAGTTAACGCCGATTTGTTGGGGGATTTTTTATTTTTAGGTGAAGTTTCTTTAGATGGTAGTTTGCGTCCTGTTGCTGGTATTTTACCTATTGCTGCAACTGCAAAAAAAATGGGAATTACAGGTTTAGTTGTTCCTGTTGACAATGCCCAAGAAGCCGCTGTTGTCGAAGGATTAACAGTTTATGGTTGCAAAGATATTGCTGATGTAGTGGACTTATTAAATAATCCTAAAAAATACCAACCTGTACAGTTAAATAAAACGGTAGAAACTCCCACAGAAACATCTCTGAATTTAGCAGATCTACAAGATGTTAAAGGACAAGCGCACGCCCGTAGGGCTTTAGAAATTGCGGCTGCGGGTGGACATAATCTTATTTTCGTCGGACCACCGGGAAGCGGAAAAACGATGTTAGCAAGGCGGTTACCTGGGATTTTACCACCTTTAAGTTTTTCTGAATCTTTGGAAGTAACACGCATTCATTCTGTGGCTGGATTATTGAAAAATCGCGGTTCTTTGGTGCGCGATCGCCCTTTTCGGAGTCCGCACCATTCCGCATCTGGTCCATCCTTGGTTGGTGGTGGCACTTTTCCTCGTCCTGGCGAAATTTCATTATCCCATAGAGGTGTACTTTTTCTCGATGAATTAACAGAGTTTAAAAGAGATGTTTTAGAGTTTTTGCGTCAACCTTTGGAAGATGGTTTTGTGACAATTTCTAGAACTAAACAATCTGTCACTTTTCCGGCACAATTTACATTAGTAGCTAGTACAAATCCCTGTCCTTGCGGTTATTATGGTGATACGATTCAAGGATGTACCTGTTCACCTCGACAACGGGAACAATATTGGGCAAAATTATCTGGACCATTAATGGATAGAATTGATTTGCAAGTAGCTGTAAACCGTTTGAAACCAGAGGAAATTACCCAACAACCAACAGGAGAACCATCAAAATCTGTAGCGGAACGAGTAGAAAAAGCTAGAGAAAAGGCTATGATTCGGTTTCAGAAGGAAGAAAATCTGTTATGTAATGCCCAAATGCAAAGTCGTCATCTTCAGAAATGGTGTAAATTAGATGATGCTAGTCGGAATTTATTAGAAGCAGCTATTAGGAAATTAGGATTATCTGCAAGAGCAAGCGATCGCATTCTCAAAGTATCACGAACCATTGCAGATTTAGCAGCAGATGAAAACCTCAAACCTCAGCACGTAGCCGAAGCAATTCAATATCGAACAATAGATAGAATGCAATAAAGAAAAAATAGTCGGTTTTAACCGACTTTAGCTATCAGAGTGGGAATAAATTCCCTGGATTCTTTGAAAGCTTTTTAACCAATTTAATCCATTACAATGACTCTGAAAAATCAATCAAACAATAAATACTGGTTCGTTTGTTTATACACAAAAATGGTATTTTATTAATGGAATTTTAGATACTTATCTCACCCAAGCTGGTGATTTATACAGTTCAAATATTGATTGAGTATCAAGTGAATTTCTGATTTCATCTATCATGAATTCAATCATCGGTTTAGCAATTGAACATTGCAAAATACCCATAAATTGGCTTGTTCCTAGTACCTTTTCTATGTATTGGTCTGCTCGTTTTGCTATTGCTGGATGGGGATTACTTCTCAATTAAATCAATAAATGTGGTTGCTAGGGGTTAAAATAAGAGGAAATGAGGAATTATGATCTATCTTTATTAGTGATTCAATAATCATGAACCCAGGAAATATTGATATAAAAGCCAGTTGTAACAACGTAATTATAGTATTAGTAGAACCAGCAGGTCCATTAAATGTCGGTTCAGTGGCCAGAGTTATGAAAAATTTTGGCTTATCTAAATTAATATTAGTCAATCCTCAATGCGATCGCTCATCTTCTGATGCTATAAAAATGGCAGTTCATGGCAAAGACATTTTAGAATCTGCGATTATAGTAGACACATTACCAGAAGCATTGCAGGGGTGTGTCCGGGCCATTGCTACCTTTGGCCGTGAATACAGTGGACAAAAACCCCTAGAAACACCCCGCAAGGCTTTACCCTGGTTATTAGCAGAAACCCAAAAGCCTGTAGCTTTAATTTTTGGCAGGGAAGATAGAGGATTAACCAATGAAGAATTAAATTATGCCCACAAATTAGTTTTTATTCCCACTAATCCAGAATATCCATCTTTGAATTTAGCGACTGCGGTTTCTATTTGTTGTTATGAATTGTCACAATCTACGGACTTATTTATAGATAAAAATATACCTGCTTCAGAAGTTGCTCCTTTAGATGCTATGGAAGCTTATTATCAACAATTGGAATCTCTATTGCTTTCCATTGGTTATCTTTATCCCCATACCGCAGCTAGTCGCATGGAAAAGTTTCGCCACCTGTATAATCGGGCTTATTTACAAACTGACGAAGTGGGAATGTTACGAGGGATTTTACGGCAGGTAGAATGGGCAATTAATAGGCAAAAACCTGAAAATCCTTAAATCCTGTAAATTATCTCGACTTACTTCGACAAGCTCAGTACAAGTCGCTCGATAATCACCTGATTTAGACAACTAAATATTAATTAACGCTTCTTTAAAATCTACAGTATTTTGAAAATGGATTTGTGGCTTTTCAATTAAAGCTAAATCTATCACTTGGGCTAATTTTTTGGGAATATTTTCATTCCGTTGGAGAATGGGTACAGGATCATTTTCTAAGACATCCATAAAAGGATCTTTTGTAAAGTTGCGGGGAAAATATCCCGTTAACATATTATATAAACAAGCTGCACTTGCCCAAATATCTACATCAGGTTGAGAATCTTTAAATTTAAGCACCTGTTGACGAGGAATAAAACCAGGTGTTCCTCCGATCATCTTTGTGAAAGTTTGTCCACTTAAACCAGCTAAATCGAAGGATTTGGCTAAACCATAATCACCGATTTTTGCTGTTAATTTACCATTAATATTCGAGAGAAAAATATTACTTGGTTTTAAATCACGGTGAACTAAACCTTTACCTTTACCAAAGCTACCATTAGCTAATTTAACATAAGGAATTTCGGCATTATGAGTATATGTTAAACCGTCTAAAACTTGCAGAATAATTCCTAATGCCATATCTACAGGTAATTTTCCTCCTAATTGCTGCATTAAATCATCAACATTCCCACCTTCGTAATATTCCATTGTCAAGAAAAACAGATTTTCTGCATAACCATAATCTAATAATTCTACGACATTTGGATGTTTTAAAGCTTTCATGTTTTCGATTTCCCGGAGAAACATTTGTACACATTTATCATCTCCAGCAACCGCAGGTAACATCACTTTTAACGCCACAAATTTACCAGTTTGGGAATGTTGCGCTAAATAAACTTCTCCAAAACCACCTTTACCGATAGATTTGATAATTTGATAATTGAGTAATGCTTTTAAATTTCTTTCTCCACCTATCGCTAGTTTGATTAATTTTTGAATGACATCAAAAAGCCTTGTTTTCGCTTTTGGTTCTGGAGTGATAAAATGTGGAGTTTGATTATTTGGTTGTTGAATGTCAGGATTTTGATTAATTGGTTGTTGAATTTCAATATTAACTCGCAAGACGGTATCACCTAAATGAATTTCATCACCATCTTGTAAATCGTATTCAGGGAAATTTAATTTGCCAGCTTCTTCTGCATTTTGGTGAGATTGTCTACCGCCAATTTTTGTATTATTAATATAAGTCCCGTTTAAACTTCCTAAATCTCTAATTCTGATTTCTGGAGGATTAATATCTAATAAACAATGATAGCGAGAAACCCGTTTATCAAATTCATCGGGTATTGATAAGTGACAATCATCATTTCTACCAATTAAACAAGTGGTGCGACTGTCGAATATATATTGTTTACCTGATAATTTCCCTGTGGTAATTATTAGGGTAATGGTAGATTGCATATTGGATATTTTTTTATAGTTTATCAACGTAGGGTGTGTTAGCGAAGCGTAACGCACCATCAGATATAAAGTTTACATCATTAAGTAAATATTGCCAACTCGGTATGATTAAACATTGCAAAAAATCTGGAAACCCTGTTGACAAATTTTCCAGTTTCGGTTATTGTTTAACTATAGTGGAAATCTGTGCGCCCATATATATAGGGATTTGCTTTTCCAAAAGTATTTTTGTCTGATAGCAAAGCGTGGCGCAGGCCATATCAGGATTTTCACCGATTAAAGGATTTACAGGATGTTGTTGGATGATTTTTGGTGGGAGTTGGTGATTTTTTTTGTCTGAATCAGGATACTCAGAATTTAAGGATGTACAGAATAAAATCAGCAAAAATTAAGCCACGCCATAACCAGTATAAGGACGTTTATAGGGTGGTTGTAAACCAAAAACAATGTCCTCTTTTGGTACTCCCATATTTACGAGTTGTTCAGCTAAATCTGTTTCTGTTGTATTTTGTTGAATCCAGATTTTGTTATCTTTGATATCAAAATGAATAATGCTGTAATAAACCCGTTTTAAATCATTCCACCCGACATACATCAATTGATAATGATCATGAATGGTATCAAAAATCAATTCATTATCTATTTCATCATACTTAGGTTTATAGTTGCCATTCTCTCTAAGTATGGTTTGAATACATTGACGATAATGTTCTATATTGGCCATTTAACAATTACCTCCTTGACTGGATTATATACTATCATTTTAACTTTATGTCTTTCTACTGCAATCCTCGCAAGTCGAGTTTGAAAGAAAGAAACATAAGTTTCTTCGGGAACTGCTAAATATAATACTCGTTGTGATTCAGTTTCTTCTAACATTATTTGATAATTGAGAAATTGTCCTAATGCTGTATGAAATTCACTTACTGCTGAATTACTAGCAAAACTTTTGATTTCTACAGCAATTCTTTCTTCTCCTTTTTCGGCTGCAATTAATCTTTCTGCACCTAAATCAATTTTAACTTTTGATCCCTCAAATTGAAGTTCTAAAGGATCATGGGTAATTAACCATTGTTGTTTTTCTAGTGCTGTTCTAACTGCTTGATGGAATAAATCTCTTGCTGACATAGTTATTTATAATTTAATTTATTTGTCTGAATCAGGATTTTGAGGATTTGAGGATTTACAGGATGTTGTTGGATGATTTTTAGGGGGATTTGGTGATTTTATTTGTCTGAATCAGGATATCCAGGATTTGAGGATTTACAGGATGTTATTGGATGATTTTTGGTGGGAGTTGGTGATTTTTTTTGTCTGAATCAGGATTTCCAGGATTTGAGGATTGACAGGATGTTGTTGGATGATTTTTGGTGAGTTGGTGATTTTTTTTGTCTGAATCAGGATTTTCAGGATTTGAGGATTTACAGGATGTTGTTGGATGATTTTTGGTGGGGAGTTGGTGATTTTATCATCTTTTCGCACTCTTAATGCAACCTAAGCACTCAAACTTACAACATCTATAAAACGCGCAACTGCGAGATTTTTGCGGTTGAGTTTAATTTTTTCAATTTGATGCAATGTTTCTGCACTCATGTAACTTTCACCACAATGAGGACAACTAATAATAGGTACATTTTCAATTAGTAGTAATTCTTCTCCTTTTCCATAGGTTCTGGTAACGTTGCGGATATGTACACCTTCGCTATTACAAATGTCGCATTTCATATTTCTATTACCTGATTTTAAACTATGTATACTGTAATGATAACTAATTTTCCAGTTAAACTGAGTTTAGTGATAATTTCAATTTCTACTCCATCGGTAGTTACTCCTCTAATGCGATATTTTGATTCTGCGGTAATTCTATCTTTTTGACGTTCTATAATTTCACCATTCAGGATACTTTGTTCAATGTCATATATTGTTAAGTTATCATCGTTCATTTCTTCTTCGGCATGAAGTGTCATTACATATTGAAGTGATGTAATTTTCTCTCTTATTCTTTGTAATATTTCATCGAACATGACATGATTTATGTTGGTTTTCAGGATAGTTTAGGTAATGATATTATCACAATCCTGTACATCCTCTAATCCTGGAAATCCTGATATGGCTACGCCACGCTTCGCTATCAGACAATTGAGAGATTCAGATCCCCGACTTATTTTATTAATCTTATCATTTACTAACATTAATTATCTCAGAAGTCGGGGATATTTGACCACAAAATAAAATCCTGTTAATCCTTTAATCGGTGGATATCCTGATTCAGACTTAATATTTTTCTGTAACCCTTAAATGTTACAATTTACAAGTCTCGACAAGAGACAAGACACCATCTTCCCATCCCCTTCCGCATTACCATAAGCACCCAAAACATTTCCCAAGTAGCTCCAAGGCAGGTGTCCTTTGGGTGATTTCTTATCATAAGTAATAATATTACCTCCCCACGAATATTTATACTCCCACGAGGGAAAATCTTCTCTCCATCCTACCTTGTCCCCAAAGGCTAACCAAATTTTCTCGTCGTAGTTTCTTGTTCCACCTAAACTTTGATAAATCTTTTTCTGAACAGAAAACCCAAAACGTTCATCACTGTATTTTACCCACAACTGGTCAATGGCGAGAAGGTCTTTACAGGGAAAATTATCAATATGTTCAACATCTAACCAACCTTCCTTTTCCTGCTTCGCAACCGCTAACATTACTCGTTTTGTTTCCTGGTCTGCTTCCTGCCATTTCCCTTGTGCAAGTAAGTCACGCAATTTTTTATAGTCTTGTCCTGTTTTATGATTAAATTCTAAAAGTTTTTTTCCTGCTACTGTAAACCCTAATAATCCTACGCCTGCAAAACCTAAAACTTGCAACATCCGACGACGAGATACGTTGGTTACTGGTTGTGATTTTGGTTTTGGTGGTAATGGTTTTGGCTTTGCTGGTGGAGGTTGAGTATTATTAAAATCTGGCTGGGTATAGGTTAACGGTTTTTTTTTTGTTGTTGAAGGCTGAGTATTAAAATCTGGTTGAGTTTGGGTTGGCAGTTTTGGTTTTGTTTGTTCGATACTAACTAAACCCAAATTTTCCCGAAACTTTAACGCTGTTGGAGTCCGCTTTTCCGGTTCTATTTCCATACCTTGTAAAATAGCATCATTCACCCTCTGACTAATGAGAGAATTATAATGTTTTGGTTCTGGTAAAAGTTCATTACCATGTTGACGGTTGTGCGCGGGTAGTGGACTAATTTCCCCCTCTTTGTTGAGTTCATCAGCCGTGAGGAGATAATATAAAGTGGCAGCTAAAGCGTAAACATCGGTATGAGAACCAAAATTATCCTTACGTCGATATTGTTCAATAGGTGCATAACCGAAAGTTTTATCTTGAGTCATGCTTTTAGTAGCAATACTCCGAGTTAAACCAAAGTCAATTAAAACCGCTTCTTGTTTATTTTGGCGTAAAAGAATATTCGCAGGTTTAATATCCCGGTGTAAACTGCCTTTAGCGTGAATATATTCTAAAGCCTGACCAATTTGATCTATATATAATAGTGCTTCGCTTTCGGCAAGTTGTCCTTTTTGTCGAAGATGTTGAAATAAAGTTACTCCATCAATATATTCCATCACCACACCAAAAAGCTGACCTTCTTGAATGACTTCATAAACCTTGAGAATATGTTGATGATCAAAACCTTTAATTGTCAAGGCTTCGTTAATAAACTTAACCTGTTGTTCTGCAAAGTCCTCTCGCAATTGCATTTGCTGGTTGAGGGTTTTAATCGCGTATAATTTACCCGTGCTGGGTTCTAAGGCTTTGTAGGTAGTTCCAAAACCACCGCTACCCAAGGGTTTACCTTGGATGATAAATCTACCGTTATTGATTTGTTGCCCTGGTTGCCAAATAATCATACCTTTGATAGTAGATACGGCGGAGATGAATCTAACTATATCATTGCGTTGTGTTAGATCCCCGACTTCTTCAAGAAGTAAGGGATCTAAGTATATAATTCAGTAACTACTGTCTTACTCCAAAAATGTGACTGTAGCTAGAATTTTATAAAGTGCGCCCTGCTGGAATCGAACCAGCCTGAAGACGAATTATGAGTTCGTTGCCTCCCCAATCGGCCAAAGGCGCTTATATACTTGGATTTTAACCTTGTATTTTCAGTTTAGTCATTGATTTATGACTTTACTTTAACTACAGTACATCATATTACCATAATTTGGCAACTTGTAAACAATTATTAAGAACATCTCCAGATTTTTATTTCCTATCACGGGTATGGGTGGTAAATTTTGCTAGGATTAACAAGGCCAAATTCAAAAATCCCTAGTAGCATATATAGTAACTAAATCTAAATTTCTATTCCCTAGTCACTGACTCAACCCTAAAGGGATTGAGCTTGCAAAGAACAAACTTTGCAACGTAAGCAGCGACTAGCTCACTGAGACTAATCCTGATACGCACTTCCAAATACTTCCCCAGTTTGGATTATCTGCAAGGCTGTTTGTTCAGTCGTTGGTTAAAGACAAGACATTTTGGATTAGTTGGGCGAGGGGACTT
>JANMEE010000241.1:0-6797 GCA_031376645.1 Dolichospermum sp. OTE_75_concoct_329_sub
AAGTCATCTGAAGATGACTAAATACTAGGAAAATTTATTAGTCCGTTTTAACGGACTTGAGCTATTAGACAGGGAATTGATTCCCTGGCGGGTTTGTCAGCCAACAGATAAGAAATTTTTAGCCTAAGTTGACACCAATGAGCACTGCTGAACCCCTACCAATTCACAACTGAAAACAGAAAATTCATCTGGAAATTATGCCCATAAAAGTTTTAGTTCCCACTCCTCTGCAAAAGTTTACAAAAAATCAACCTTCCCTAGAATGTAGTGCTGGTACAATTGCTGAATTGTTAGACTCCTTAGAGGCAGACTGTCCTGGTATCAAAGGGAGTTTATGTGACGAATCAGGAATACCCAGACGGTTTGTGAATTTTTATCTCAACAGTGAAGATATCCGCTTTTTACAAGGGACAGCAACAGTCCTTACTGATGGTGATGAAGTAAGTATTGTTCCGGCTATTGCAGGTGGTTGATAAGAGTCAGGAGTCAGGAAGAAGGAGTCAGGAAGTCCATGCACCCCTACCTCCTGACTCTTGCTGTATTACTCAGGGGATTTAAGAGCCTGATCTAAAATTTGTCTAGCTTGTTCGGCTTTTCCTCTAGCTTCCTGGTAACGCAAATTCGCTTGAGCAAAAGTTTTGAGAACCTTAAAACCTTCTTTAAGATGGGTAATTTCTTCCTCAGTTACGGATTTATCGGAAAATAGCACATCAATGGCTTTACGAATTTCCAAGGCTTCCGTGCGTGATTCTTGGACTTTTAATTTCAGTGAAGCTAAATTACTCAAAACTTGAACCGCTTGTGTAATTTCATCTTCACGGCTAGAAGTATCTATAATTGATTCTTTCACCTCAATTAATTGTTGAGGACCAAATCCTTCTTCTAGTTCCGTTGGTAATTCCCCAGCGTCCATGAGTTCCATTAGCTGATCCATTGCTTTGTCACGGGCTTTAGCGGAATCTTTACCGGGAACAGTGAGAATAATTTCTGGGCTTTGAGCGAGGCTATACTGAACCATTATCTGTATATATAAATCCTATCTAATTTGTGAAAAGTCTGAAGTAGAAAAACCAGTTCAATTATACTGAAATGTAAGGTAAATCAAAATATAACAGAAGGGAAGATATATGACTCCCAATCCCGCTATTATGCGCTCTGTAGAGCAACTAGGCTACCGTGTCACCGTTGGTGATGTTGCTACCCAGATAGGATTAAATATAGCTGAAGTCAATCAGAGTTTATTAGCCCTAGCGGCTGACGCTGGGGGACATTTACAGGTTGCAGAATCAGGTGATGTTGTTTACCAATTTCCTCGCAACTTTCGAGATATTTTACGCAATAAATTCTTGCAAATACGATTGCAAGAGTGGTGGAAAAAAGTTTGGTCTGTGCTATTTTACCTAATTCGGATTTCCTTTGGTATTCTTTTAGTTGCTTCTATCTTCTTAATTACTGTAACTATCATCATGATCATGACTGCTAGTTCAGATCGAGATAATGACAATCGCAGTAATAATTCCAGAGGTTTTAATTTCTTTTTTTTCCCAGATTTATTCTGGTATTTTAGCCCCAATCATCGTGATAGTTACCGAGAACAGCGCAGGGAACGGGGCGAAAATAGTGAAATGAATTTCTTTGAAGCGGTGTTTTCCTTTCTCTTTGGTGATGGTGATCCTAACGCCAATTTAGAAGAGCGGCGCTGGTCAGAAATTGGAGCTGTGATTAGTAATAATCAAGGTGCAGTAGTAGCAGAACAAATTGCTCCTTATTTAGATGATATTGGCGAAAAATATCAACAAGAATATGAAGATTATATGCTACCTGTACTGGTCAGATTTAATGGAATGCCCCAGGTAAGTTCTGAGGGGCAAATAGTCTATTATTTCCCAGAATTACAGGTAAAAGCTAGTAAAAAGCAAAGTCGCTCAATATCTGAATATCTCCATGAATTTTCCTGGCAGTTTAGTGCAGCAACTTCGGGACAACTTATGCTCAGTGCTGGTTTAGGAGGAGTAAATCTTGTTGGGGCTTTAATATTAGGCAATTTATTAAAAAATGGGACTGTAGCGGCTCAAATTGGGGGATTAGTCGCTTTTGTGCAAGGAATTTATGGACTGTTATTAGCTTATGGGACAGGTTTTCTCGCCATTCCCTTAATTCGCTATTTCTGGATTAAATGGCGTAATGAAAAGATTTCTACCCGTAATCTTCAACGCCAAGAACGAGCTAGATTATTAGCAGGTGCAGATTCTTCTTTACAGAAGAAAATCGTCTTTGCCCGTGAATTTGCCACAGAAAAAGTCATTGGTAAGGAAGATGCAGTTTATTCCACAGAAACAGATTTATTAGCACAGGAATTTAAGAATAAACAAATCGGTGACCGTTGACCGGTAATAGATAATTGGTAATAGGTAATTGGTAATAGGTAATTGGTAATAGATAATTGGTAATTATTCCCCCCTGTAACCTGTAACCTGTAACCTGTAACCTGTAACCTGTAACCTGTCACCTGTCACCTGTCACCTGTCACCTGTCACCTGTCACCTGTCACCTGTCACCTGTCACCTGTCACCTGCTATTTTGCTTGAATGGGTGTCAGGGCTACACCTTGATAGTAATATCCTAAAATTTGCAGGTGATTTGCACCACGTTTTGCCAGTTCATAAGCCCCCCATTGACTCATTCCTAAACCATGGCCAAAACCTAATCCTTGCAGGACAAAACCACCATTTGCATCTTTATTAACAATAAAACGGGTACTTTTAATTCTGAGTGCAGTTCTGACTTCTTCACCTACGAGGATTTTAGTGCCTTTATCACCGATAATTTTGAGAGTTTTGACACTTTTAAAAGGTGAGAGAGTTTCGATAATCATGTCTTTGACATTACCAACACCGGAAATTCTGGCACTAATTTCTCCAGGAGTGAAGGTTTTTACCCAGTTACATTCTTTAATATTTTGATCAAAGTCGGGAACAGCCCGTAGGTAAGGTTCTTTACTTATCCAGACATCTTCGACGTTTTCGGTGTGTCCACCAGAACAAGCATGAAAGACAGAAAGAATGATTTGGTTGTTGTAGGTTAAGACTTTGCCAGCAGTGGTGTCTATTGCGTTGTAGGTTGTGGGAGATTCACTACTGACACCTTTATAAATTTGCCACCGGTCTGGACTATCTCCTAAGTCATAAACGGGGTTTTTACGTTGTCTTTCTCGTTCATAGAGGGCATAGGTACGAGCAGCAATGGCTTGGGCTTTGAGGGCTTCTTGTGGCCAGCTAGTATCCATTTCTCCACCAATGACGCTGTAGAGATATTCTTCTAAATCTACCCAGTTAACAGCAGTTAAACCGTTGCTGGTCGGTACTACTAAGGTTCTACCACGAAACCAGCGATCGCCAATATACACAAATCCCTTATTGGTGGGTTCAATCCAAAATAACCCCGATTGCCACCTGTCTAAAGCTACCCCTCCCGGAACTGCTTGAGCCGCATAAGCACTCATTCCTGGTAATTGTCCGAGAATCTTACCACTACTATCTTTAACAATAGCGGTTGTAGAAGCACCGACTTTTACCTGTTTAACTTCTCTTTCAATTGCCACTCGCAGAATTACAGATGCTTGTGCAGGAGCAAGTAAAGCAAACCAAATCAGGATACCTATCCACCAATGTCTACCTTTAATCTCAGAAAACAAATTGCCTAATAACAGTGGGAATTTCATGCTAATTTTTTCATCACAAGCGTCTACCATTCTACCCTGGCAGTTCTTGAAAACAGGAGATTAGGAACTGAAGATTGGGTAATTTTCTTCCTTCTTCCTTCTTCCTTCTTCCTTCGTGTACTTCGCTCCTATCCCTGACGGGACGCTTCGCGAACGTGGTTCATTAACTCCTGACTCGGTGACTCCTAACTCCTTAACGTTATCATGGGTATAGTAAAAGTACAAAAGACACTACGTGCCATTACATTAGGTGTTGGTATAGGGATGATTGTTTGGGGGTGTAATGCTAATAACCTCCAATTTCCAGATACGACATGGAATATATATAGAAATAAGCGTTATGGTTTTGAGTTTCCTTATCCGAATACTTGGCAAGCATTAGAAAACCCAGATAATAGTGATGGTATTGCTTTAGTTTCACCCAACAAAAAAAACGTAGAAATTCGCGCTTATGCAAGTAAACCTTTATTGAAATCCTTAACTAAAAATCTCCAGCCAGTTCTTAACTTCCAGACTCATCAAGGGTTTTCTGGGGTAATGGCTGTAGAAGTTGGTGAAAAGGTGACTGTCATGAAATTGACCATTACCCAAGAGCAATTGGAATATCACTGGCAAGGAAAAAGCGATCGCCAAGACTTTCAAAATTATTATCGGTTGTTCTACTATATTGCTCAAGAGTATAAAATTAGTCAGTAGTCAGTAGTCATTTGTCATTTATCGGTGGTAAGCTTAGATACAGGAGTTGTTTTTAATTTTTAATTTTTAATTGATTTACTGTCTTTGCGAGAATTTAATGATGAAGAAGGGACACAAACCTGATAAATTTAGCTATCAGTGAGTAAAAACTGGTGAAGGTCAGTAACTCAGGGAACCAAGCCACTGAGCTTGTAAGAGAAATCAAACAAGCTGTACTGACCAGCCTCAGTCAAAACTTGACTACGTTTTTTGAGTCATGACACCTGGGAATGTGTAGCTAGTACCGCTTTCTCGGAATTTAGAATTTAGAATGAATACAGCATAAGCTTTTTGTCAGATTCTGAATGGTTCATTAACTTACACCGGATTGTAGTACTAGTACAGCACGGCGTAAATAAAACAACCATTCTCAATCGCCAAAAAGCTTACGCCATATTATTTTTGACTTTTGACTTTTGACTTTTGACTTTCGCCTTGCGGTACTAGTTCCCTGCTCTGTGATTTGCAATTAAACAGTTTGTGCAAGTCTAAAAAGCTCTTAAAAAATTGGTGGCGTATAGCTAACATTACCCCAGAAATGGGATTTGATTTTTCAGGTTTCTTTTTCAAAAAACCTGAACAAAAAGGGAACGGGGACCACCGGAATAGGGAGTTTCAGAAAGGGGGATTTAGACCCCACCTGAAACACTCCACTTATAGGAGTCGGAGTCTCTTACTCCCAGCTCACCTAACAGGAAATAAAAAAAACTGTTCCGGTGTTCCCTTCTTCGATAAAATTTAAGATTCAATGCGGTTAAAACCGCTAGTGTCACTTCCCTCTAGTCCCTTTAGAGGATGTTTTAAAAGTCTCTCATGGTGGATCAAATATTGTTTTACCCCTCCCTAACCCTCCCCTTAGAAAGGGGAGGGGACTTGATTTTCCGATTTCCCCCCTTGGAAAGGGGGGACTAAGGGGGGTAAACTATCATACCTGAGATTACTTTTCAAACAACCTCTGAGAGACTGAGTTTCCCGCATACCGTGAAGTTTTATGAAAGTCCTGGTTATTGGTGGTGATGGGTATTGTGGTTGGGCAACCGCGCTTTACCTTTCTAATCGAGGTTATGAAGTTGGAATTTTAGATAGCTTGGTGCGACGGCACTGGGATAATGAACTGGGTGTAGAAACTCTTACCCCAATCGCACCAATTCAGCAGCGTCTTCAGCGATGGCAGGACTTAACTAGTAAGTCTATTGAACTGTTCATCGGTGATATTACTAATTACGAATTTCTGCATAAAGCTTTACACCAATTTCAACCAACTGCAATTGTGCATTTTGGTGAACAGCGTTCAGCACCATTTTCCATGATTGACCGTGAACACGCTGTTCTCACTCAGGTCAACAATGTGGTGGGGACGTTGAATTTGCTGTATATTATGCGGGAAGATTTTCCCGATTGCCATTTGGTGAAATTGGGAACAATGGGTGAGTATGGAACTCCTAACATTGACATTGAAGAAGGATACATCACAATTGAACACAATGGCCGCAAGGATACTTTGCCTTATCCGAAACAGCCGGGTTCAATGTATCACTTGAGCAAAGTTCATGATAGCCATAATATCCACTTTGCTTGCCGGATTTGGGGGTTAAGGGCTACAGACTTAAATCAAGGGATAGTTTACGGTGTCTTAACCGATGAAACGGGGATGGACGAACTGTTAATTAACCGCCTTGATTATGATGGCGTATTTGGTACAGCACTGAACCGCTTCTGTATTCAAGCAACCGTAGGACATCCCCTCACCGTCTATGGTAAAGGTGGACAAACTCGCGGCTTTTTGGATATTCGGGATACAGTACGATGTGTTGAATTAGCGATCGCTAATCCTGCCGAACCAGGAGAATTCCGTGTATTTAACCAATTTACCGAGTTATTCAGCGTCGGTGATTTGGCGATGATGGTGAAAAACGCCGGTAACGCATTGGGGCTAAATGTGGATATTGACCACATCGCTAACCCCAGAGTGGAGAAGGAAGAACACTATTTCAACGCAAAAAATACCAAGCTCTTGGATTTGGGTTTACAACCACACCTCCTCTCGGATTCTCTTCTTGATTCACTGTTAAACTTTGCAGTCAAGTATCAGCACCGAGTTGATCATAAACAGATTCTCCCCAAAGTTTCTTGGCATAGAAAATAGGAAGTCAGGAGTCAGGAGTCAGGAGTCAGGAGTCAGGAGTTAAGTAAGAAGAAAATTTCTTCCCTCTCCTTTTCTTCTGTTCCTTCTCCTCTATTCTGAACTCCTGTAACTTCTGTAACTTCTGAACTTCTCAGTTTCTTCCATACTCCTTTTATTATGTTCCTTATCCTCTATACTGAACTCATGTAAATTCTG
>JANMEE010000248.1:0-13240 GCA_031376645.1 Dolichospermum sp. OTE_75_concoct_329_sub
ATAGAATAGTTTAAATTTATACCCAACCACAGTCTAGTAGTCTGTCAAATAAATTTTGACGGATAAGAAACGAACCACGTATCCCTGACGGGACCGGAGGGATATAGGCACGTTCGCGGAGCGTCTCGTAGAGATAGGACATAAAGGAAGAAGGAAGAATCAAAATGGCAACGAATGAACCCGTCAATTAGTTCTTGACAGACTACTAGTCTTGACTGTGATTTTTGTGATTTTCAGGCGAAATTAATCATCTTAATCAAAATAATCACAAAAATCATAGTTTGGACATTATTAAGCAATTGTTACAAAAGAATCATTATGGTTATCATTGAGATATTTTAACAAATATGAGGAAGCTATTTCTTCGCTAGAGAATTGATTGTCATCCCAGTAAATGTATGTGATTAACTAATTCCAAGGTTTTAGGTGATCTGGAATTACTCCGAAAGTGCGGGTTTCCCGGTAGTCAACTCATTCTCATAAATGTTACAATTATTAATATTCCCGAAAACACAAAAAATGTTTGACTTGCTACTGTGTATCTAACTATAGATACTTGTGGAAACCAGGAAACAAATGTAACCTTTAGTGGTGAAGTACTTAATTTCCCCAAATATGAGCAGCCTGAGTTTATCGGGTGTAACTATCCCCAAACATTATTCCGTTAACTACCCTATCAGCAAACCCACTATTACCAAAGAGTAGCGCCATGAAGACCGCTCAATCAGCCACCGACCTCGTGCGGACTTACCTGCGTGAGATTGGACGTGTACCACTCCTCACCCATGAAGAAGAGATTTTTTATGGTAAACAGGTGCAACGATCTACTGCCTTGCATGAGATTAGGGCAGGTCTTGCTACCCAGTTAGGCCATGAACCAAGTGTAGAAGAATGGGCAGTAGCCTCTAATTTAGCAATATCAGAATTAAATGGGGCGATCGCTATTGGTGAAATAGCTAAACGGAAAATGGTAGAAGCCAATCTCCGATTAGTCGTTTCTGTAGCCAAAAAGTACATTAAACGCAATGTTGATTTACTTGACCTGATTCAAGAAGGCAGTATTGGAATGCAAAGGGGTGTCGAAAAATTTGACCCTACCAAAGGCTATAGATTTTCTACTTATGCCTATTGGTGGATACGTCAAGCCATTACCCGTGCTATTGCCGAAAAAGCCCGGACGATTCGCTTGCCTATTCATATTACGGAAAAACTCAACAAAATTAAAAAAGCCCAGCGGCAACTTTCCCAAGGACTAGGACGAGCGCCCACAGTAGCGGAATTATCCCAAGAATTAGATTTAACACCCAAACAGGTGCGAGATTATTTAGAAAAAGCCCGGCTGCCATTATCTCTAGACTTGCGGTTAGGAGATAACTATGACACCGAACTGGGGGAAATGTTAGAAGACACAGGGGCAACACCGGAAGATTTCGTGATGCAAACTTCCCTATCTTATGACTTAGAACGGATGATGTCAGAACTGACTATCCAACAAAAGGAAGTCATTAGTCTCCGCTTTGGTTTGGTAGATGGACAATCCTTAACTTTGGCTAAAATTGGTGAAATCCTGAATATTAGCCGAGAACGAGTCCGACAAATTGAACGCGAAGCCTTAAACAAACTTCGCAAATCTAAAGCCACTATGAATGAGTATCTTGCAAGTTAGTCAGTTGTTATTAGTCAATGGTCAGTTTTTTTGCGGCTTTATGGGTGGAGTTTACCCACCCATACTCACTATAGCAAGGAACAGGGAACAGGGAACAGAGTTAAAAGTCTTTTTGTGTATAGTTTTTTAGGAAAATTTTGGATCTTATTCAAGTGCATACTGTTATAATAGGTGAAAAACACTCCCATTTTGGTACGGTTACACCGACTCCCTCAAAAGGAATAAACTGTTAGATTGGTTGACATGAATTATATAATAGTCAACTAAATCGAATAGGCAATAACTATCAGTTATTCCAGTCACAAACACCGTCGTTAGTAGTGGCAGTACAGGAGAATCAAACATGAGTAACCCATCCAATCGAGTATCAGAATTTTTTAATAGTGAGTCGGAAGCAAGTAATTTATTATGGCAATACGTTAAATCATTAACTCCAGAGACAATTAACCAATTATCTAAACCTACTTCTACTGAAGTGTTGCAGGTAATGGAACGAAATATTATTGGACTTTTAGGCAATCTCCCTTCAGAACATTTCGGTATTACTATTTCTACTAGTCGTGAAAGCTTAGGTCGCTTATTGGCATCTGCGATGATTAGTGGTTACTTTTTGCGGAATGCAGAACAAAGAATGGGTTTTGAGATGGTTGTACAAGCAACAGAAGCTAATAATAGTGAAGTTGAATAATAGACATCTCCAGGAAAGATTGTAGAGACGTTCCATGGAACGCCTCTACAAGGGTTATAGAAAACGCATATTTAATTTCTGCCAGATGTCTAATGTTATTTTAGTGAAATTATCAAAATAAATATTAACTCGATAGAGATATAATCAATCTACCGAGTTTTTTGTTATTTATTGGTAATTATATGAATGCAAGTAGTTCTTCTATTCCTCATAAAATTATTGGTGTTGCTGTTATTTGGAATGACCAAAAACAGATTTTAATTGATCGTCGGCTTCCCACAGGAACAATGGGTGGTTTATGGGAATTTCCGGGGGGAAAAATTGAATTTGGTGAAACTATTCAAGATTGTATTAAACGAGAAATTTCTGAAGAGTTGGGAATAGAAATTGCTGTTGGAGAACATCTGATTACTATTGATCACACTTATAGTCATTTGCGTGTGACTTTGACGGTACATCATTCTCAACATTTAGCAGGTGTTCCCCAAGCGATAGAATGTGATGAGATTCGCTGGGTAAGTTTGGATGAGTTGGATAATTTTACTTTTCCTGAAGCGAATAAGGAAATTATTGCAGCTTTGAGGAATTAAGGATTAATAAAGAGAACTCCACAAAAAAGATTATCCAATTTTGTGGGATGGGCATCTGGTTCCCTCCTTGTATTATTAGGGGACCAGATGCCCGCACCACAAAAAAATTTAGGATATTTTTTTAATTGGAAGTCTCAAAAATGATTATAGCCTATTCTCACGTGGAAAGGAATTCTCTTATCTTTGGACGTAATCGGTAACACAACGACTAAGCCAGATGCACCTTGATTAAATATAATGCCGGATTATTTGCAAATTTACATAGGGTTTGCTGAAAAAGTTATCTGTGAGGAGAGAGAATAGGGAACACCTAGTGTGTTAATTCTAACCCTACATAGTTAAATCAACAAGATCATCATAAATAGACATCTCCAGAAATGAAATGTGCGGTTTCTACAAACCATGCAGAGACATTAAGTAGGTCAACAGAAAAAACCGTAGACGCGAAGCGGCTTCTCGAAGAGTAATATGTAACGACAAGTAAAATATCCCAAAACCTCATAATAACTAATTGACTTTTTTCTCAATTTGCTGTTGTATGTGAGAATGTCTGAATCAGGATAACCAGGATTTAAGGATTTACAGGATGAAGACTGGAATTTCATCATCAATTACCCATTACTAAGCTCAACTAGATGACTAGCAACTTGAGTTTGTAACTATATATACGGTGTTTTACTGTTATCAGGATCCTAAAAAATGGCGTAATCGCTTAAAATAATATAATAGAGAAATAATTTTTATATTTCAGGAGTCTCACCGTGCTGGCTCAATTAGATCGGATTACTGTTAATCCTAATGTTTGTCTTGGACAACCAACAATTCGAGGAATGCGGATTACTGTGGGTTTTGTCCTGAAATTGCTGGCTAGTAACCTTTCGGTTCAGGAAGTTTTAGCAGCTTATCCAGAATTAGAAGATGAAGATATCCGACAGGCTCTTAATTACGCCGCTTGGACTGTTTCAGATAAAATTGTAGATATTCCTTCAGCATGAATAACCTTCGCTTTCTTGCTGATGTACATATTTCCCCTCTAACAGTAGCAGCTTTAAAATTGAAGGGTTAGGCTATTTATAGCCTGTTAAATAATAAATACGAGTCCTATATCCAAGTGAAGCATCAGAGAGTAGTTTATGTTGGAGTTTATTATCATATTGTTAGCTATAGCAGTTGTAGTTAGCTATAAAGGAGAGAATTCTTTCTTTAATTCACCTTTCTATCGGTATTACACACGCTGAGGCGCAAGAGTTGTATAATACATCACTAAAAATACTAGAAGCTAATCCAAACAGTCAAGAAACTAAGATGTTGGTTCTAGATTTGGGTAGACTTTACTACAGTATTTTAAGACCTAATAAGAAGCCTACTATTTATGATGAGCAAGCGATTCAAAATGATATTCTTGTACGATCTAAATAGCTTTTATTAAGTAAGTTAAACATTTACTACTTTGTAATTTATGAAAGTCGCTTTCCATTTCAATGCTTTACACTCAAGTTTAGGTTCAAATTACGGAAATAGTACAGAAAAACTTCTATTCAGTATTCTTCTTAGCTATTTAACACTGGCACAAGTATTTGATGCCTTGAGTTTTTATCTTGATCATCAAGCAGAAATTAATTATTATATTGAACGAAATCAAGTGCCTTATGAATTGGTACATCCTTCTGTGAAAGCTACACGAAAAGATCATCCCCTAACTAAATTTGCAGGAATTTTAAGCGATGCAGAAGCCACAGAGATAAAACAATCAATTGCCGAATGTCGGCGGGTAGATACCAATTAGTGGTAAAATTAGTTTCTGTGCTTTCCTATTCCATATATTCATACAATTAATAATTATGGATTGGCAATCTCGAATTACCATTGACCCAAACATCTTAGTCGGTAAACCTATTATCAAAGAAACACGACTAGCTGTAGAATTTATCATCGATCTTCTGTCCCAAGGCTGGAGTAATGACGAAATTTTGCGTAATTATCCAGGTATTACCCTTGCAGATATTCAAGCCTGTCTTGCCTATGCTAGTGCTTCTCTAAAATCTGAAAAAATCTACGCTATTCCGGCCTAATTCATGCGTTTCCTTGCTAACGAAAACTTCCCCCTTGATGCTGTTGAAGCTTTGAGAAAAAACGGACACGATGTAGCCTGGATTAGAATAGACTCACCTGGTATATCTGATCCTCAAGTATTAAGTCGCGCCCAAGCAGAAAACCGTATTCTCTTAACCTTTGATAAAGACTTTGGAGAATTGGCTTTTCGCTCACAATTACCTGCTACCACTGGCATCATCTTATTTCGGATTAAAGCACCGTCTAGCGCAGTAGTAGCTGAAAAAGTCGTCAGGGTAATTGCTCTGCGTGATGATTGGTATGGACATTTCAGCGTTGTTGAAGATGACAAAGTGAGAATGAGGAATATTGAAAAATAAGGGGATATAGAAGGATTAAATAGATCCACCGAAATAATTAAACAAGGGCGTTTACCAGCTTGTTCATGTCCGCGCACAGGATTAAGGTCTACTAGCCATATCTCTCCTCTAGCGATTTGTGTCACTAACCTTCAACCCCGTCCGCTATAGTTTGCTCCCATAACTGTCTCTCAGAAATCTCTTCTTGCCACAGTGTTTCATTCTGCCTTAAAAGAGTGAAAGCTTCATTGGCTCATGTCAGAAACAAAGACCTGCGATAATTTTCAATAGCTCTATCTAAAACTGATTGAATTGTCTCACCAGAGTCCTCCACCATCGTTAGCAGAGTTTTGTGTGTAGTTTCACTGATACTAACTTTTAGCTCAGGCATGACTTTTTCTCGTTGCTCACTGACATCATTATAGCAGTTGTGAGGGCGATAGCGTAAGCGCTGACTTGTCAGTTCGCATGAGATAAACTAGAGGAGTGCGATCTGCTTGCAGCAGCGCTTCGCTATCGCTCCTTTTGTAGGATTATATTTCATTAGTTGAAATTTTTGTCGTTTTATCAGGGTTTCCAGATTTCCCTAAAACAATAATTGCAGAATCATCAACGGTATTACAAGGGTTTCAGGATTTAATTCACATAAGCATCGGTGTGGGTAAGTGATGCGAGTGGTAATAGTGCCGGATTATTTGCAAATTTACATAGTTAAATCAATAAGATCATCAAAAATAGACATCTCCAGAAATGAAATGTGCGGTTTTTACAAACCATGCAGAGACATTACATGGAATTACCTTATTTTACTGGAGATGTCTAATAGTGATTTTTGTGTTGGGTTTCACTTTGTACCATTGGGGATATTGCTAAAACCCCAATCAATAATTATCTTTAAACACCCAATAATTTGTAGATAACGTTATTAACAATAGTTAGAGCAAACGCACCTAAAATAGCACTCCAAATCCCAAAACGTAACCGAAAACCATCTACTAACCAAGCAGCAATGCTAAAACAAGCAACAGCAATCATGAATGTGAAGATACCAGATAATAAGTCAAAGGTGGCTAAATTTGGGATCACAAACAAAATCTTGAGAACTGGCTTAACTAGTGCTGTAATAATACCTAAAACTGCGGCGGAAAAAATTGCCTTTTCTGGAGTATCAATTTCAACTCCCAAAGGTAATTTACTAATAATCCACAAGCTTACAGCCGTGACTAACCAAACAATTAACAGCGTCGTAATATCCATTGCCACAACCCCACAAAACGTAAATGGTGATAGCACCTACGGAATACCGCAGGTATTGACGATAAATTACCTGGTTGACTTGGTTTCTTGATGTGAAAATCTTTGTAGCTTAACCAATTATTTACAAATTAGCAGAATTTCTGACTAGAACTGAAATTTATTCTAGATATCTTTAGGTTTACTTTATTCAAAAAGGGGAAAAGATGCAGCGAAAGAAAAAGAGGTTTTTAGTTTGCTTTTTTATAAAATATGGTAATGTAAAAAACAATCAATAAATGCTTTGTATGTTATGGCAGGAAACAGATTCCTGAATGGGCGCAGGCCCTGCGCCCCTACTTCTGGATTCTTAGCAAAAAGCAGAATTATTTATAGTGAATAAATTTTTTATTTACCACCATAGAAAAAAGCAATTTCCTTTTCTTTTAAGGGTGCAAAACCAGCTTCAACTAGCTTTCTATCAAGTTCAGGTTGGGGAATGTGTTTAGCACCAATCCGGACAATGCGAGAACGCATGGTATTGGAGACACCACTGCGTTGTCTATTGGCTTCTAGACCCATAACTTGTTCATACAAGTCTAATTTGACTATGGGAATAGGAGAACCATCAAAATCAATTCCTCTATCAATTGCTCTATCAATAGCATCAGCACCCGTGGTTTCAGTAGTCATAGCACGTCATTTTCAAAGATATGGAAATATTTTACCAGGTAAGAAGTAACAGGCAATAATTTTCATTAAGAGACTTCCAAATAAAAAAATATCCCAAATTCTCTTGTGGTGCAGGTATACTATGGCTAACGCCACGCTACGCTATCGACAAGCTCAGTACAAATCTTGCCTGCTAATAATACAAGGAGGGACCAGATGCCCATCCCACAAGATTGAATCATTTTTTGTGGAATTCTCTAATAACTAATGACTAATGACCAATAACTAATGATTAATAACTCGATTCACGAGTAATTAACCCACCCACAAACGCCCCTAAAATTGTCCCTGTCCACATTCCCACAGCACTACCTTGCAAACTTGCTCCCGGAGTTACTAAGGCATTACACATCTGCTTAAATCCCCAAGACTGGTTTTGACACTTTTGGCTATGCAGCATAACGGTAATTTGTCCACCTATTAAACCACTAAAAAAACCAGAAGAAAGTGCTAAAAATGTACAAATAAGAATGCGTTTTTGAATCATATTAATTAGGGAATATAATAATAATGTAGAGACGTTCCATGGAACGTCTCTACAATGGTTTTGTTACCTGTTTAATGGTAATTGTCAATTATCAAATCAACCTGTATTTCTCATGCCGGCAGCAATACCGTTAATGGTTAATAATGCCCCTCTGAGTAATTCTCCTTTGCTGTAACGAGAATGAATTACTCCGGTTGTTGGCGCATTTTTAGATTGACGGAGGCGTTTGAGGAGAGAAACTTGGATAAATCCTAAAGGTACAATTGTCCCATTTCTTAATTGTACAGAACGTTGCAATACTGGATCACCATCTAATAGTTTTTCATGTCCAGTGATTTTTAAAACTAAATCTCTAGTCAGAAAGAATTCTCGAGAAATTTGCTCAAAAACTATTTCAAATCGAGGTTTGTCTTCAGGATTAGACAATTCATCAACATAATGACGCGCCATTTCCATATCTACTTTTGCTAAAGTCATTTCGGCTTTAGAAATCACCATTTTAAAGAATGGCCATTTGAGGTAGAAATAGCGCAGTAATTTGAGATGTTGTTCTGGTTCTGCGTCTAAAAAGTCTTGTAAGGCTGTACCAACACCATACCAAGAAGGTAATAAAAAGCGGGTTTGTGTCCAACTAAATACCCAAGGAATCGCTCGCAGACTACTTAAATCTTTTTTACCAGATGGACGACGGGCTGGACGCGAACTAATTTGCAATTGGCTGATTTCTTCAATGGGGGTGACTTGATGGAAGAAGTCAATAAAATCAGGTTGTTCATAAATTAGGTTACGATAGTGCTGACGCGACGCATGAGATAACTCTTCCATGATCTCATTCCAAGGTTCAATATCATCAAACCCTGTTCCTAATAAACTGGCTTGGATTACCGCCGTAGTAATAGTTTCCAAGTGATACAAAGCCAAATCTAACAAGGAATATTTAGAAGCTAATACTTCCCCTTGTTCTGTAATTTTAATGCGTCCACTAATACTGTGTCCTGGTTGGGCTAATATCGCCTCATAAGCAGGTCCACCACCACGTCCCACAGAACCACCACGTCCATGGAAAATTCGCAGATGGATGCCGTAACCTTCAGCAATTTTCTGAAGTGATTTTTGGGCTTTATGAATTTCCCAGTTACTGCTTAAAAACCCAGAATCTTTATTACTATCGGAGTACCCCAGCATTACCTCTTGTAAGTTAGGATTAAGCGTAGCAATAGATGGGGCTGTTTGTTCTTCACTGAGCGAAGTCGAAGTGTTAATTGCGGCGTAACCACCAGCCAGCATGGCCCGATATAAAGGCAATTCAAACAGTTCTCGCATCACGTTTCGAGAGCGTTGTAAATCTTCTACTGTTTCAAATAAAGGAACGACGCGAATTGTGCCTACAGCAACCACAGGATCAAATAAACTCGATTCTTTGGCTAATAGTAAAACTTCTAGTACGTCGCTCACTTCTCGACACATACTAATAATATAAGTTTGACAGATTTTAATCCCAAATTCTTGTTGTAGCGATCGCAAAATTCGGAAAGTTTCAATTACATCGTTGGTTTTTTCTGAAAACGGTAATTCAGCGGGAATCAAAGGCCTGCGAGTTTGCAATTCTCCTGTTAACCAAGCTATTCTCTGTTCTTCTGATAATTCATTGTAGGGTTGTGGTAAAAGCTGCAAATATTCCAGAATCTCATTTAACGCATCAGCATGACGGGATGATTCTTGACGAATATCTAATTGAGTCAAATTAAAATCAAATATTTCCACTTGACAAATCAGATTTTCCAACTCTCGACAACTTAAACCTGTTTCCGTTAAATTACGTTGAATTAACAACAACTCTGCTAAAAATTCTGTACCTGAACGGTACATAGGTGAATCTTCATTATTTGGCGTTTCCCGATTATATAAAGCCAAATTGCGATCGCGGGTATTTTCTAGGCGTTTAAGAATGTAAGATAACTTGAGGCGATAAGGTTCTTGACGAAAACGCAACGCCAAAGCATCGTAAACATCGCTTAACTGCGATTGATCTAACTCCAAAGATTCTAATAAATCTGGCAGTACATCACTCCAGTGCATAGACACACTTAATAATGTAACTAGCTCTTTCACAGACTGAATATATCTCTCAACAACCATTTTCCGTTGATAACAAGCCGTTTTCCAAGTTACTTCTGGTGTGACTGAGGGATTACCATCTCGATCTGAACCTACCCAAGAACCAAAGGAACAAAAATTTGTTGTCGGTGGTTCTAACCAGGGAAAAGTTTCCGCTAGAGAATATTTGAAACGTTTATATAGTTGGGTAATTCCATCAAACAACACTTCTTGGAAGTAGTGAAGGGCATAATCTACTTCATCCAAAACCGTGGGTTTAAACTGATGCAACTCATCAGTACGCCACCAGAGGCGAATTTCTTCCAGTAATCTTTCCTTCACCTCCAAGGCTTCCCAAGGATAGCTACCAGCATGAGATTGAGCCTGATCCATTTTTTGTAAAAGATGGACCACCTGACGCTGTTTATCGCGGATAGTATGACGGACAATCTCCGTCGGGTGTGCAGTGAAAACTAAGCGGATATCCAGTTGGGAAATCAGGCGTTGAATTTGTTGGGGTGGCACATTCAACTTAAATAATAGAGGAAATAAAGCCGCAAAAGTCCCTTTTTGGGGAGTTTCCGCTGTCATTAAATCGCTACCTATCTCTTTAGTAATAGGTAAATCTTCTTCGCGTTGGTTAGTGGAATAAATGATACTTGGGAAAACACTGTCATCTTGTTCATCCCCATAGCGGTTTAATTGCTGCTTCTGCTCATATTCCTGCTCAATAATATTAATCAACTGAAAATATAGCGCAAAAGCGCGAGCCGCACGAATCGCCTCATTGATATTCAATTGTTCAATCAATTCCACAGCAGAGGCAGCTTGGTCATTTGTAGCCTGTCCTTCTGGAGAACATAAATCTCGCAATTGACTTAATAAGTCAACCATTTCCTGACCACATTCTTGCCGGAGAACCGACTCCCACAATTCCTCTACTACCTGTAGACGATGACGCAAGAATAATTCCGAGTGTAGCACTGGAAAATCAATCTTCTCAGCTTTCATAGTTTTCATAATACTCATAAGATACTCAAAACGCCTAATCTACCTTTTTTGAGCATCCAATATCAAGCTGTTAGCTTTTTTCAGGGGCTACTCAGAGGTGACTTATCTTACTTTTAACTGTTTTTGATTCATTTTCAGTAGGAAGAGGCAATTAAAATCAACCACTTCACCAAATGCCTACTGGCCATTTTAGGATAAAGTTCGCCTTCACTCAAGAGCAAACAGGAGAAAAGCTATAGCAGGGAACGGAAACGGGGTTGAAAGTCTCTTGGGGTATGGGTTTTCGGGTAAATTTTTTTGTCAGAATCAGGATATCCAGGATTTGAGGATGTACAGGATTGTGATTTATAGATTTTTTGTGAATGTTGGTAGGATATTTTTTTCTATCATTGAAAAATTTCTATTTTGTCAGAATCAGGATATCCAGGATTTGAGGATGTACAGGATTGTGATTTATGAACTTATAAATCCCTATTTCCAAATCGTTAAATAATTAAATAATTGTTATTGTAATAAATTATGCCAATTTTCTAAAGGAAAATCCCATGCTTGTTGAATTTTTTGAAAATCTCTATCACAAGAAACTACAATTAGATTATTTTCTATAGCAATAGCAGCAATCCATAAATCATTTTCACCAATACCAAGATCAGTAATTTTGGTTTTTCTGCGTTTATTTCTTTCTTTTGGTGCAAATTTATTCATAATTTTTGCTTTCAATTTTGCATAAATATGACTAACTTTATCATCTATATCATAAATAGAAATATCTGCTATAAAATCTTCAATAATCATCAAATTCTCTGCTATTTTCTGAGAATTTTCTGCCATATACAGTAATTCTCCCTCGGTTATAGTAGAAATGGCTAAATTAGATTCTCCAACACTTTTAGCATGATCAATAAGGATAGAATCACCAAAAATTAAAGCACTACAATGGTTAGTATCAAGTAAATACATAAGTATATTATTAATATGATTAAAATTCAGCTATACCACGAGAATCATACACTGCTTGTAAACAATCTTTAAGATCATCACCTTGCCATTTACCAGCATGGCGTAAAATTGATTTACCTGAACCTAGACGTTGAGGAGGTTTTGCTTTTTTAATTTTCATATTTCTAACCATCATCAGCACTTCTGCTATTTCTTCTTCTGTCATTGATTCAATTTCTGTAACCAGTTGTTCTTTAAATGTCATTTTATTTTCTCCTATATTTAATTACTAATATAATATCACAAAAATCAGCATTTTTTGTCTGAATCAGGATATCCAGGATTTGAGGATGTACAGGATGTTATTGATAAATTAATGGTTGAATTTTGTATCTTTTTTTGTCAGAATCAGGATGTCCAGGATTTGAGGATTTACAGGATTGTTATTGTTTAATTTTCTGTTAGTATCAGGATTTAAAGCTATTATATCATTAATGTATAGCATTTTTTCTTAAGCAAAAAAATCATCCTGTACATCCTTTAATCGGTGGATATCCTGATTGGTGACAATGATGATTTTGTTGAGTTTCATTTCATTCTACCCAACCTACTAATAAACAATAACATCCTGTAAATCCTCAAATCCTGGACATCCTGATTCAGACAATTAATATTATGATGTTGGGTTTAATTTCATTCTACCCAATCTACGAATCTGTCCATTTTAGGATAAAGTTCGCCTTCACTAAACAGGAAAAAAGCCACACTGCGGTTAGCGTGGTGAGAAAATCATCTCTATTGCAGATGAAGGTAAAGCCAGTGCATGGCCATTGTAAAATAATGGCTATTATTCCGATTTTGGTAGTGAGAGGAGGGATGTATGCCACAAGATCAGGCTTATCAGGAAGCAGCACAGCGTATTGAAAAGGCACGGTTAGAGAGAGCAAAAGAACTCTATCTCAGTGGTATGCAACTGACAGCCATCCCCGATGCGATCGCTTCCCTGACTCAGTTAGAATGGCTTTACCTCGACAACAACCAAGTAACAGCCATCCCCGATGCGATCGCCTCCCTGACTCAGTTACAAGGGCTTTTCCTCAACAACAACCGGTACAAATTTGCCGCATTACAGTTTGCAGTAGCAGAAGAATTGTTTTATCAGTTAATTGTCCGCTTACATAAATACTCACTAGGACGGAATAATTACGAAAACAGCATTCACTGGCAACGGGGTTTAATGCTGGACATTGGTGTCAACTTAACGCAAAACCCATAGCCCGACTGGGAATGAATTCCCAGTCTAATAGCAAAAGTCATCTGAAGATGACTAAATACTAGGAAAATTTATTAGTCCGTTTTAACGGACTTGAGCTATTAGACAGGGAA
>JANMEE010000251.1:0-34613 GCA_031376645.1 Dolichospermum sp. OTE_75_concoct_329_sub
TCTTGTTTAAAAGTGAACTGTTTTGGTATACAATCTGTTCTTACTGGGGTCATACTTTATAATTGCTCAAATGCTTTCTACATATACATTTTCGCAGTTTTTGACCCCTTTTTCTCTTTTCTTTGTGAGAAATCCGGGTATTACAATCTAAATTCTTCTCAAGCTGAGTTTTTCGCTTCTAATAATTTTGCTGTTTCTAGGGAATTATTTAATCAAGTAGGACAATTTGATCTTAATTTTCCCTTAGCTGCGGCAGAAGATCGGGAGTTTTGCGATCGCTGGTTATTCTCTGGATATTCGTTATATTATGTTCCTCAAGCCATAATCTACCATTCCCATGATCTCAATTTACCGAAATTTTGGCGACAACATTTTAATTATGGTTGTGGTGCATTTCACTTTCATCAGATTCGGTCACAGCGTAATCAAACCTCAATAAAAGTTGAACCGTTGCGCTTTTATTTACAGCTACTAGCTTACCCATTGATGACAAAATACCAGATACCATCTAAAGTTTTAATTTCTGGCTTATTATTTATCTCCCAATTAGCTAATATTTTGGGATTTTTTAGCACAAAATTGCAAAATTTTTAGTTTTCCATCACATAGAAAATATTTATGAAAATTTTGTTAATTACTGATTATGCTACCCCGACAGGAGGGGCTGAAATTCTGACTATTGCACTTAGAGATGGATTGCGATCGCGCGGTCATGATGCACGGCTATTTGCCAGTTCTGCCCGTCCCCTGAACGCTGAGAGCCAAGCTGACTATCACTGTTTTGGAACATTATCGAGGTTTCGCACTCTATTACAAACAGCTAACTTTTGGGCTTTTTGGAAATTAAGACGAGTCCTGTCTGAATTTCAGCCCGATGTAGTTCATGTAACAATGTTCTTGACTCAACTTTCACCCTTAATACTTCCTCTTCTTAGAAAAATTCCAAGCCTTTACTATGCTGTTTGGTATCGCTCTACTTGTCCTATTGGGACTAAATTGCTTCCCAATGGAATAGCTTGCCAAGTGAAAATGGGTGCAGCCTGTTATCGTAATCATTGTTTGCCTATATGGGATTGGTTGCCACTAATGTTGCAAATGAATTTGTGGCAACGCTGGCACAACTCTTTTGATTTATTTGTAGCCATCAGTAAAGCTGTGAAGCAAAATTTGATGGAGCTAGAAATTAATTCTGTAGAGATAGTTGATCTTGGCACACAAATTCAGCCCCAACGTCCTCCTCTATCATTCCCCCCAACAGTAGCTTTTGCATCTCGACTAGTAAAAGAAAAGGGATCTGCGGTGTTGTTAAAAGCTTTTTCTCTAGTTGTAAAAGAAATTCCAGAAGCCCGTTTATTACTTGTCGGTGATGGTCCTGAACGAGAATTTTTACAGAAACAAATCATAGACTTAAATCTTAGTGATAACGTCTTGATGCCTGGTTTAATATCGCGCTCGGACATGGAGAAATTATTCTCTGCTGCTTGGGTGCAGGTGATTCCGTCGATTTGGGCGGAACCATTTGGTCTAGTTGCTATTGAAGCAATGATGCGAGGGACTGCTATTATTGCCAGTGAGATTGGCGGTTTAGCTGAGATCGTTAAAAATGATCAAACAGGATTGCTTGTACCACCTGAAGATTCTCAAGCTTTAGCTTCTGCTTTGCTGCGGTTACTACAGAATCGAGAACTAGCAGAACAAATGGGTATAAAAGGTAGAGAAATAGCAAAGACTGAATATAGTCAAGACCTATATTTAGATAATTTTCTCAGGTTGTATCAAACCATAAGTTTAAAGAAAGAAGGTGCGCTATGTTAGAAACTTTTACTGAAAATCGAAAGATAGTCATTGAGCGATCGCAAAAGTCATTAACATTCATTTTTATTAGCTCTTGCTGTGAATATTGGGGTGGAAGTGAGGAACTATGGTCGGAAACAGCTAGATATTTAAGCAGTCATGGTTTTAAAGTTGCTTCTTTTAAGAACAGCGTCAGGAATGATAATCGGATAAAGCAACTAAGAGCAGATGGAATCAAAGTTAGAGATATTCATATTTTGATTCTTTTTCTGCGGAAATTTAGTTTGTTTCTAGAAAAAAACATTCCTTTTTTAATAAATTTAAAAGTTTTTTATCTCAAAATAAGTAGTTGGTTTGCAAAAGAACGAAATTCAACTCTATTTGTAATTTCTCAAGGGGAGAATTTTGATGGTGCAGAAATTGCCAAAGTTTGTATACAATTTGATTTGCCCTATGTAATTATTAGTCAAAAAGCTTCAGACTCAGTTTGGGTTCATGGTAGAAAGCGGCGAATGATGCAGGATATGTATAAACAAGCTAAGGCTTCTTTTTTTGTTTCTCAACATAATTTATTTTTAACGCAAGCTCAAATTGGTTATAAGTTGACGAACGCTGAAGTTATTAGAAATCCCTATCGAGTAGATATTTCCCAGCCATTACCTTATCCTCAAACAGAAAATGATGTTTTTAAAATTGCTTGTGTTGGCCGCTTGTGGATTTTAGATAAGGGACAAGATATTTTATTAAGCGTTCTCGCACAGGAAAAGTGGAAAAATAGAGCTTTACATATTTCTTTTTTTGGTAATGGAGATGATCGTGACGCTCTCATAGATATGGTAAATCTTTTGGAACTTAAAAATGTGAGTTTCCCTGGATTTGTAGAGAATATTGTTGATATTTGGCATGATCATCATGCCTTAATTATGCCTTCCCGTGCTGAAGGATTGGCGATCGCCTTGGTAGAAGCAATGATGTGCGGCAGAATGGGAATTGTGACCGATGTAGGCGGTGTTTCAGAAGTTGTAGAAGATGATATAACTGGCTTTATTGCTTCAGGGGTTTCTTTTCAAGAAATTGATAAAGTATTAGAGCGAGCTTGGCAATGCCGCTATGAATGGGAAAATATCGGTAAGGACGCATTTATATCTATTCGCAAGCTAATTCCACCCTATCCAGAGCGGATATTTGCCGATAAGTTAGTGCAATTATGCCAAGGTGATGTGCCAATTCAAAATCAACATCTTACCAATCTTAACTAAAAAACTTACCATATTTGATCCATAATTGATCTCGAAATGATTTTGGTAAAACTTTCCTACCAACCTTAAAACAAGTACCTACTAGGGTTTTTCTGAAGGTTTTTATAACTCGCCAGAAAATATTTGGTTTTCGTTCCTGAGTCCGTCCAACTAAGTTTGGGTGTGCTGGTGGGATAGAAATTTTTTTGGGGATAGCAATAGGATAACTAATGGTGGAGCGATCGCTAAGTTCGGAAATTACATTCAGCCAACGCTGGTAGCTGATTTCTTCACTATAGTTTTCAGCTATTAATGATTGAGATGTTGTAGAACATTTCAACCAAAGTTGAGGACGATTGAGTAAGTGAACAATAGCATTGGCAGCCTGTTCAGGAGTATCATCCACTAATAGTCCAGATTCATTATTTTTAACCAGTTCAGGAATACCACTAGGAATTGACCGAACTATAGGAACGACTCCCATCGCCATTGCTTCAAGTAACGCAACTGGTAAACCTTCATAATCAGACATTAATAATATGGACTGACATAAAGCAAGTTTGGATTGAACTGCGGAAGATTCTACGCGACCTAAGAAAATAATGCGATCGCCTAATCCACGTTCATTTACCCAATCACGAGATATCGTCATTTCATCGCCATCGCCTATTATCCAACATTCAATTCGTGGATCAAGGCAACAGGCTTGAGACATCGCTGCCAAAACCAAGGAAATCCTTTTTTGTTCCTCTACAACTCTCCCACAGAAGACAACTCGAAATGGAGAATCAGAAAATGAAGCGGCATTTTCAAAAATGGATACTCCGTAGGGAATACTTTGAGGTTGATTAGCTAACCCTTTCTGAACAGCTTTTTTGCAGATGTAATCTGAGACACCCACCATCAAACCATTATTAGCTTCTGGCGCAACTGTTTCAGCAATCGCCCAGTAAACTGGATCGTCAGAATGGATGGTCATAGCCCAAGGTAAGCCATACTGTCCTGCCATACCTGCGGTATGATATGTAGATTCAAGGCACTGAGGAAAGAATATTTGAGGTTGATGGCGGTTGAAAAAAGCTAAAATACTGGCTACATCATCTTCTATATAAGGCGATCCCATAGCGATATCAACAGATATGCCAGCCTCCCGTAAAATATGCAATAGACTCGATTCTTCAACATCTGAACCACCATGTATAAGGTAAACCACAATAGGTATATTGTCACTATGCATCCGCAATAACAATCTTTGCAGCCACGTCGTGACTCCGCCGATATCGTTCTTTGTGCTGTAATGGGCAAATGCGATGAGGGGATATTTATGGCGATTTATAAGATTCATTTTACTAAGACTTTGTGGAATAGAAGAAGGATAGTATAGCTGAGTCTATGAATTAAGGGTGATCCTATCTTGAGAAATTCTTTCGCACGGTTTCTTAACTCATTTGTCCTCCATTTCTGAAGAAATAAAAAACCTGCCATATTTGTCCCACAATTGATCTCGAAACGATTTTGGTAAAATCTTCCTGCCTAAGCTAAATCCGACTTCCATCAAAAAATAACGACAATTAATTACAAACATCAAAATTTGATGTGATTTTGCTCTGACTTGATCCATAATTGAAGGTCTTCTCCGTTGAGATCGTCCTACTAAGATTGGATCTACTGATGGTATGGAAATTTTTTTGGGAATGGCAATAGGATAAGTAATCGTGGAGCGATCGCTAAGTTCAGAAATTACATTCAGCCAACGTTGGTAGCAAATTTCTTCACTATAGTTATCAGCTACTAATGATTTAGATGCATTAGAATATTTCAACCAAAGGTCAGGATGATTGACTAAGTGAACAATAGCCTCGGCAGCCTGTTCGGGCGTATCATCCACTAATAGTCCAGATTCATTATGTTTAACGAGTTCAGGAATACCACTAGGAATTAAACGAACTATAGGGACGACTCCCATCGCCATCGCTTCAAGTAACGCAACTGGTAAACCTTCATAATCGGACATTAATAATATGGCTTGACATAAAGCAAGTTTGGATTGAACTGTGGATGATTCTAAGCGACCTAAGAAAATAATGCGATCGCTTAATTCACGCTCATTGACCAAATCACGAGATATCGTCATTTCATCACCATCACCAATTATCCAACATTCAATTCGTGGATCAAGGCAACAGGCTTGACACATCGCTTCTAAAACCAAGGAAATTCTTTTTTGTTCTTCCATAACTCGCCCACAATAGACAACTCGAAATGGAGAATCAGCAAATGAAGTGGCATTTTCAACAATAGGTACTCCACAAGGAATTGTTTTAGGCTGATTAGCCAACCCTTTCTGAACAGCTTTTTTACAGATGTAATCTGATACACCCACCATCAAACCATTATTCGCTTCTGGAGAGATTTTTTGAGCAAAAGTCCAATAAACAGGATCATCAGAATGGACGGTCATAGCCCAAGGTAAGCCAAGCTTTGCTGCGATACGTGCAGCGTAATACATAGATTCAATACACTGAGGCAAGAATACTTGGGGTTGATGGCGGTTAAGAAAGGATAGAATACAAGATACATCTTCTTCTATGTAGGTTGATTCCATAGCGATATCAACAGATATTCCAGCCTCTCGTAAATTATGCAGTAGAGTTGAATCTTCTCCATCTGCATCATATTTTATAAGATAGACTGCGATAGGTATACTATCCTGATGCATACGCAATAATAATCTTTCAAGCCAAGTTGTGACACCTCCAATATCATTTTTCTTGCTGTAATGGGCAAATGCGATCAGGGGATAGTTATGGCGACTTATAAGAGTCATTTTTTCAAGATAGTAAAAAAATAAAGTTTACTTTGCTATAAGTACCAGTAAAATTTCTTATAGTCTAGTACCAATTTATAGGATAGAAGAAAAATATGGCTGAATTGATTAATAAAAGCTTATACAATTTTTTAGAACTGTCTTTTGAGCAGTTGCCTCCATCTGGAAACCTTTTGAAAGATATGCAGGAAGGGAAGCTTGATGGAGTGGTCATTTCAGGGATATTTGATGCAAACGAATTAAAGGGGATTCAGTCTAGGTTTAGAGAGTTATCAGAACAACCCAAATGGACAGACCTGTATTTTAAAGTTGCCTTTGGCTCTGTAATTGGCTCTTCAGTATTTGAAAATAATCCAGCCGCTTATTTAGATAGATGTGGTCTTTCACTAGATTTTTTAGAATCCCTTTTTCAAGGTAATTTTTGTTCCCTCATGACACAGACACTTTGCAAATTAGCTCGAACACAGAGGGTTTTTCGACCTCGATTCCCAGACAGTGATAATTCTAGTATTCCTGGTGTAGTTAAAATCTTTAAACCAAAATATAAAACTCTGAACGCACATATTCATCGTGAATTTGGGCTGAATTTTCCTTTGTATCAAAAAATGGCTCCCATCAGTCGTTTAGAGACGGAGTTAAGTTACTATCTACTGTTACAAAAGCCCAGTAGCGGCGGCTCTCTTACATTGTATGATTTACAGTGGCACAACACACCCCAAGAATACATTCGTCCAGAAGTGTTTATGGCTGAACAACGTGATGATTTTTTGGATAACCTTGATAGAATGCATATAAGCCTATCCGAAGGCGAAATGATTATTTTTGCAGCTAATAGAATATGGCACAGGGTTGATGCAGTTCAAGGGAATACCAATAGAATAACCATTGGTGGTTTTATAACCGAATCTTTGGATGATCGGTGTCAATATTATTGGATCTGACACTATCGTGGTTTTTAAGTTGTCAAGGACAACTTGAAAACCATAAAATCCATGCTATAGTTAGCAGTGAAATTTTTCATAGTCTAGTACCACTTTATAGGATAAAAGAAAAATATGGCTGAATTTATTAATAAAGGCTTATACAATTTTTTAGAACTGTCTTTTGAGCAGTTGCCTCCATCTGGAAATTTTTTGAAAGATATGCAAGAAGGGAAGCTTGATGGAGTGGTCATTTCCGGGATATTTGATGCAAACGAACTAAAGAAACTCCAGATCCAGTTTCAAAAATTTTCAGAACAACTCAAGGGGACTGACCTGTATATAGAAACAGACTTTGGCTCTGTAATTGGCTCTTCACTAATGGAAAATAATCTAGAAGCCTATTTAGATAGAGCTTGTCGTTCATTAAATTTTTTTGAGTCGGTTTTTCAAGGCAATTTTTGTTCCCTCGTCACAGGGGTACTTTCCAAACTAACTGGAGGACAGAGGGTTTTTCAAGCTCGATTCCCAGACACCGATAAGTCTACTAGTCCAGCTTCAGTTAGAATTTGTAAACCAGAACATAAAGCACTGAACGCCCATATTCATCGTGAATTTGGGCTGTATTTTCCTTTGTATCAAAACGTTGCTGCTATCAGTCGTTTAGAGACCGAGTTAAGTTACTATCTAATGTTGCAAAAGCCCAGTAGCGGCGGCGCTCTTACATTGTACGATTTACAGTGGCACAACACACCCGAAGAATATATCCGTCCAGAAGTGTTTATGGCTGAACAACGTAATAACTTTTTGGAAAACCTTGATCAAATGCATATAAGCCTATCCGAAGGCGAGATGATTATCTTTGCGGCAAATAGGATATGGCATAAGATTGATGCGGTTCAGGGAGATACCAACAGAATAACCATTGGTGGTTTTATAACAGAATCCAAGGATTCTCGATATCAATATTATTGGATCTGAATAGGCTGTTTCTTGACATGGCAGGTTGTGTCCTTCGTGTCCTTCTTGACCACCGACTTTCTGTTCACTGCTTTTTTCTCAGGCTTTTTGTCTTTTTCACAAATCCGTCTGTTGATGGTTGCTGATGACTATTTTCGCTATTCTCGGCTTTCTGATTTTTCAGTTCTTCTGACCGCTTGCTTATACTAAAAACGGCTTGATATTTCGATTTCACAGCTAGGGGTTTAGCAGTGCTAAACCCCTACAAATCTAGGTTTTTCCCAATTTTACAAAAGTCCATTTTCCACCCGCACTTAGTATAATTCTTCTGGTTGGTTTCCATATTATTTCACATTTCTTGTTGTATCTTTTTACTCTGATTATTAACGGGATACTAACATCTCGATCAGAGATGAAGCCGAAAATCTCCCACAGGCTATCAATGCGTCATGAGCATAAGTTCGCACTTGAATGTAAACTCGATGAGCCTGATCTAGCCCAACTTTATTATCGAGAGAATCAAGAAGTAGTAACAATTCATTGTTATCATAGTTGACATCGTATAAGTAACCTTCTAATTTGAATTTGTCACCGACTTTCCAAATTGCTTGTAGGTATGCTTTGAATTCATCAACGGATTTTTCCGAATCATTAACACTAAAATCATCGTCAAAGCTTGTGTTTAAACCAGCAAGATCTGACAACAATAGACTTACTACTTCGGATTCATTTTGACTAGCAAACAAATCAGCGCACCTTTGCTGCAAAGGTGTACGTGAGAGTGATGAACTCATCCAAGACTCGATTATGCAACACACATCTTCAAGAGCTTTTTGGTTCGCTGATTCAATTTCGTTACGAGGCGAGGAATTGAAGTTACGGTATAGGTCTAAGAGTTCTTTTTGAACATCATATCCTAAACTTTTAATCGACTGGTCGGGAGGATGGAATACTGTGTTGAAGTTAACGCGAATTCCCATCTGATTGGCAAAAGAAACTAGTTCAGGCATCTCACGGCAATTGATAACCATGGGACAAATTGCTATAGAGAGTGATCTATTTTTTCTTCGACAAATCTCCGACAATGCTTCTAAGTTGCTTAGAGTCTGTTCTAGTTTAGCGTTCTTCCGAATGACTTCATAAGTGGATTTTGTTACGCTATCAAGTGAGACAACGATTTCACAATTAAGATTTTCGAGAATGCGTTTAACTTTCTCGTTATATACAGTACCGTTGGTTGTGATCGAGACTATACAATTAGGACTTAATTCAATGAGGTGGTTCCATATTTTATAGTAGATGTCGATCAAAAATGGTTCGCCGCCAAAGAACCTCGTTTTCTTTAAGTGAGGAAGAAATGGCAGTAGTTGATTGACAAAATTATCATCGTAAATTTTGGGCAATGGAGGAAGTTTATCCCGATTCGCACGAATACTAGAGGATAAAAAACCAGTACACATGGCACATTCGAGATTACAAGTATTAGAAAGCTCAAATTCCAGCCTGAGAGGCCACTGTTCCGATTTTTCGGGTTTCCAGAAGTTTTTAAGTCGAGCGAACAATCCCGATTTGGGAAGAGGGCGAGCATTCTGATCAAATCCCTGAGCAATGAAGCCACTAAAGTTACGGGAATAAAAATTTTTGCCACAAGAATCACAGCCAGTTGGGAACTCATTACGCTTCAACGAATCACGCATATTAATTCTTGTCGCGCTATTCCATATTTCTTCAATTGATTGTTCGGGATACTTTCCAAAAGATGAAACTCGATTATAGCAGCAGGCACTGACATGACCATCACGTCCAAAATACATACTAACATCTGGAGCATGGCAGAGGCTTTCCAAATTTATGCATTGCCGCGATTTGTTGTAATCAGTTAGGATGTCCATATATTACTTGATATATTACTTGGTGGTGAAGAAAATTTTTTGCAGATCAAACAAGAGTTAATTCTAAGGCAATTCTACAAGTACCTACAAATTCAATGACCAAAGACAACGGGTTCTGATGAGTGAAAAGATAACTTATAAGCGGGTGCTATAGTCGAGAAATTTTCTCTTTATATCATGGCAACTGCACGTGGTTCTTATCAAAAAAATATGGCTCTATCGTCTAAACGCGGCTTAAATTTGCGAATAAATGCCTTGAGAACTGACCAGAGCATTTCAATAGGATTGAAATCAGGAGAGTAGAGGGGTAAATACAAACGCTTTGCCACAGTAGCCGTAATTAACTATTTCGGGGTAATCCTCTTTTTTGTCTTTCCTCTTTTTGACCTGATTAGTTACGTTTGGAATGAAAATCATTGCTAGTTTGTCTGTAAAAATCAACAAGCTGATTGATAACCTTTTCTGGTTGTAAATCCTGTATTCTCTGATATGCTTTTTCTCCTATTTCCAATCTTTTTTCTTCGGTTAAGTTTAACACTTCCTTTATAACTCTTAACAGATCTTGAGAGTTATCATTTTCGCACAAAAAACCACTTACTCCATCTTCGATTAATTGTTCAAAACTTGTGCCATTTGTACCAATAACAATTCGTTTATGTCCCATAGCTTCTATACAGGTGTTAGGAAAATTATCTATTCTAGATGGTAAAACCACAGCATAAGCATTAGAAACAATTGGATAAAGATAATCATGAGTTAACCGATCAAAATGAATTACTCTGCCCTTATTTTCTCCCGCATTTTCTCTAATTTCATCCATCGGACTTTTACCATGAAATCCTAAATAGCCTTTATCCCTTCCCACAAAAACAAAGAACAAATTTTCCTTAAAAGCCAACAAAGAATAAATTATTTCTGCAATTAATCCGCATCCTTTGACTATTCCAATTGTTCCAAAGAATAATAAATATTGTTTACCTTCCAAATACTCTTTGTAAATACTATGATTTAGTGATTCAGTCTCAATGATAAAAGGTGTTTCGATAACCTCAACATTTTTTCTAACAATCTTTTCTATTGTTCTTGCATTGAGTTTGCTAGGACAAAATAAAGCATCCGATAGTTTATTAGCCAAATCTTCTTGTTTTTCTATTAACCAAATATCTAGTGTTCTTTTTAATCCATAGACATCATTCCATTGAGGCAAATATCCAGAAATGCGAGTTACTTTAGGGACATTTTTTAGACGAAATAATCCAATGGCTGCACAATTTGGATATTGAACAAGAGATATGGGATGTTCAATTTTTTTGAGTTTCTCTCTTAATTGCCAACTCATTAAAACTTGGATAGTAGAGTGATACAGTTTTCCAAAAGTTATCCAATTCCAAAATCTAAATAGAGAATCATTGTACTTTCTAGAGTTAAATATTTCAAAAAATATCCCAGTGTAAACTCTAAATCTATGAACTTCAATGCCTTTATGGATAAATACATCCTCATTTTCGTGAGAGAGGACAAAAACAATTGGTCTATGTCCAAGCTCTTTCAAACCTAATGCAACTCTATGAACATAGTTAGATAGTCCGGCATCAAAAAAGTCTTCAGTAACATACTCAGTTGTGACTAAAACAATTGTTAAAATTGATTTATTATCTTCCATAACTAAATCCATAAATATTAAATATTTTGATTAAGCCATTCATCTAAAATAAGGAGTAACCAAAGTGAATTAGTTTGTTCTTGTTCAATCATTTTTTGAATTGTTTGTGGACGGAAATATTCATATAGTTTACACCCAGAATCTAGAAAACGTGACTCCAATGCTTTTCTATAATTACCTTGAGCAGATAAATATTTCTCAATAGGAGGATTAAATCCCATCTTCCGACGATGTAAAAACTCTTGAGGGTAATAACGACTCAGTAATTTTTTAAAAAGCAACTTTCCTTCCCAATTTCCTTGAGAGTTTTTGGCAATGTTAAGCGACTCAGGAATACTTGCTGCAAACTCAAATACTTTGGTATCAACAATTGGTGTTCTTACTTCCAGACTGTTCATCATACTCGCTATATCTACCTTTGTCAAAATACAAGATGGCATATAGTTTTTGATGTCTAAATATTGAGCTTTCTGATTCCAATCATAATTACGAACCTTCTTATATTCATCTTCAAAAATATCTATCGGCTGATTTACTATAGCATCATGTTCTCTCCTCCATAATTCAAGGCGAATATCAGAGGACATTTGAGTTATATGCATAAACCAAGTTTGCAAGTCAGGAATACGATACGGATAGTGATCTCGTTTCCAAAAACGACTAAAAGGATCGGTTATTCGTTCCCATCTAGGCTTTTCTTCTTGATATTTATGTAACCAATATAACCAATCAAGATAATTATTATAACCAGCAAAAAATTCATCACCTCCATCCCCCGACAAAACCATTGTCACTTGTTGACGCGCCATTTTACTGACATAGTAGGTCGGAATTGCTGAACTATCACCAAATGGCTCACCATAATGTTTAACTAATTGAGGTAAAAGCTCTTCTAATGCTTCCAGTTTAACAATTTCCGTATGGTGTTCTGTTTTCCAGATTTCGGATGCAATTTCTGCATATTTCAGTTCATTAAAATCAGCTTCATCAAAACCAATACTGAAGGTTTTAACAGGTTGTTCTAGTAATTGACTCATATAGGCAACAATTGCGCTTGAATCAACACCTCCTGAAAGAAATGCTCCGAAAGGAACATCAGAAACCAAATGTGCTTTGACTGATTCTCTGAAAACAAAGTCAAATTCTTCTAACCAATCTGCTTCATTTTTATTTTTATTAGGCTTAAAGTCCAAATGCCAATATTGTTTACTTTCAGAAATAGCACCGCCAAAGGTGACATTAATATAATTCGCAGGAAGTAACTTTTTTATTTGTTGAAATATAGTTTTTGGAGCAGGAATATATTTTAACCAAAGATATTGATCAATGGCTTGTAAATCTATATCTAAGTTAATTGAAAGTTGACGTAAAGCTTGGATTTCTGAAGCAAAGGCAAAAAAGGTATCGGTAAAAATATAATATAAAGGCTTAATTCCTAATTGATCACGAGCAATAAAAACTTTTTGACGATTCAAGTCAACAATGCCAAAAGCAAACATTCCGCGAAATCTTTGGACACAAGAATCACCCCATTCTTCATAACTATGTACAATTACTTCTGTATCAGAGTAGGTTTTAAATCTATGACCTTTACTGATTAACTGTTGCCTTAGTTCTCGATAGTTATAAATTTCTCCATTAAATGTTATCCATATAGTTTCATCTTCATTGCAAAGTGGTTGATGTCCTGTATCTAAATCAATTATGACCAGTCGTCGATGACCAATAGCCACTTGTCCATTAATCCAGATCCCGTCACCATCTGGACCACGATGAGTAAGGGAGTTTGTCATTAGTTGAATGTCTTGGCGATTAGCTTTTTCTTGGAATTGAAGAAGACCAGTGATACCACACATAAAGCTTATTATCTATAAAATACATATTGACCATATAAAACTAGATTTTGCTCCTAATTTCATCACCATTTTTGAGAAGATTTGCAAATTCTTCTTCTGTAATCATACGATTCTGATTTTTGACAAAACCTTCACTTTTCCAGTCAGGTTTGCGATCGCCATACAAATCGCTGACATTGCTTGTAAGAAAGAATTCACTGTCCGCATGAATCAATTCAAATCTCTCCTCACTTTCTTTAAAAAAGAAGGTTGGGGTAGCACCACTAGGAATACAAAGTATTTGAATCGCAATACGAGACTGATCCGAATCATTTTTGCGAGACCAGTGAATGAGTCCATCATCAAAAATAATCGCTTTTCCTGCCTTCATCGGAACTGGTTTGAGATATTTCTCAATCAGTGCCTCTTGGAAATTGATAAAATAGGCAGGACTATTTGGTGCTTCGATATGGGGCAGAATTTTATGACTACCCTCAACAACCTGAATAGCACCGTTTGATTCAATAACATCCACTAATGGACACCAAATAGTTACTGTAGTGTCATTAATATCAGCGATCGCTGGCCAATTTTGATGAATTTGAAACTCCCCTGTATGAGGTGGTTTGACATAAAAATTGCAGTTGAGAATTTCGTATCCTACAAGGTAGTCATTTACAAAAGGGGTAAATATTCCTCTAATTAGATTGTAAGTTTGGCGTTTATATTCAAGATTTGGATCTAAAAATGAACAATGGTAAGAGTTTTTTGGTGCAAAATTGTCGTCTGGTCGCATTTTACCTATCTCCGTTAGAAGATACTGCACCTGTGCCGAAGACAACATAGGAACTTGTGCATAGCCTTTGCTCAAAAAGCTTTTCTGTAAATTATTATCCTGAAATACTTGTCGCATAGGATTATTTCGAGTTCAAAGAATTTAATTCAGAGACGTTAATTAGAAATTTTAGTTGCAGATATGATCATATAGTGTCTTACATCATTTATCAAGGTAGGTAAGGAAGCTTTCCAGTTTTGCCATTCTTTATCTTCTACCCTCCCCAATGAATATTCTGCATCAACCCACGTCTCTAAATTATTGCAAAAACTCTTCCAGCACAAATCTGTGGCATCCTCTAAATAGATGTTTTCAAACCCTGCTTCAGTAAGGAGTATTTCATAATCCCTGATGTTGTCAAGATGATTGCATTGTGGAACCAACCATGAATCTGACAAATTAGTGGAATTAAATATAATATCTGTAAGCACAAGATGACCACCTGGTTTCAAAACACGAAATGCTTCTAAGATAAAATCTTCGCGGGTATCAAAATGAAAAGCTGCCTCGACACTCATCAACAAATCAAACTGTGAATCCGCAAAGGTGAGTTTTGTCGCATCCATCACGTTGAAAGAACACAAAGGAGTATTCTCCCGACAACGTTGAATTTGTTTTTCAGAGAAATTTATGCCAACTACTTCTGCTTCTATCCACCTATTTTTTGCCTTTTGGGTAGTAGCTCCAAATCCACAGGCAACATCTAGAATAGTTTTTGGTTCTTTGATCACAAATGACAATAACTTGTCTACTAAATTATGACAAGCAAGGTTTTGCGTATGTATGTCCTGTTGCCAATATCCAACGTTATAAAATTCACTCTCAAAATACTTACGAATAAGTGGATTAAAAATTAACTTATCGTAGCTCAGTACAAATTTATTGCTAGATTTATCCTCATGTTCGTCACTAGAAATAATAGGATCTACAGACAATCCTAAAAGTGTTCTAAATCTCTTATCTATAACTGAAAAAATTTGTTCAAACAAAGACATAATTGATTTTATGAATTAATCCGACAGTAATATAGCACTTTTCAATCAAGTTGGGAATTTATCTAATTTTTTTTACAGACGTTAATTTGGCAATCACCGAGTAAATTACAAATTCCAAAATGGGAGTATTTGTCGTAGCTAAAACGAGGAATAATATTAAATGACCCTATTTTATCATAAAGATCACATACCTGGATATGGCTAATAAATTCATCTTTTGAAACTATGTCTAAGGATATATAATCATCATTATGCATAGTGCCAAATACAATATTAAGAACATATTCGTTTGGCTCTATACCCAATGTAATATTGCGACAAAAGCGTATGCGATCGCCTTGATTAACTTGACTAGGAACATTAACTTTATGCTGAAATGAAATTTTGTTATGAATTACGACATTATATTTATTAATAATGCTGACGCTGACGATGGGAACACCTATATTTTGCTTGATTTGAAATTCGCAATATATATAAGCTTCTTCACCTTGCAAAAAATTTAAGGTAGGCTCACCTTGAGAATTACAAATAGCATAACGGGTTAATTGAGCATAATTAGCATTGGGAAAATCCACAGGAATAAACACTTCATCACTTGGCCAGGAAAAATTATCCGAAGTATCTGATGAGGGTAGAGGTGATTTGTCACTGGAAATATCTGTTTCCATGTCCAGAGATTTGTTCTGCATAAACCCATGCTTAAGTTGCTGAAACTGCCAAATACCTTCTCTGGGAAGACCTTGATAGATTTTTTTGCCTTGATGTAATAATAGGACTTCTTGACAATATTGCTGCACAGCACCTAACTCATGGGTAACTAAAATAATTGTTGTTTTTTTAGCAATAAGTTCTTCGAGAAGCTGATAACATTTTTGTTTGAAAAAAATATCGCCAACTGCTAAAACCTCATCTAATATTAAGATATCACTCTCCAAGAAAGCGAACAGTGAGAAAGCTAGTCTTATTTTCATTCCCGAAGAATATAATTTCATCGGTCGATCAAAAAATTCTCCCAACTCAGAAAACTGATAAATTTCTTCCATTCTTTCTTGAACATAACCTTCGGGAAAACCCAATAATTCGGCACTATAAATAGCATTGGCTCTCCCACTGAGTTCTGGGTTAAAATCAGTGCCTAATTCCAATAGTGAAAGAACTTTACCATTTAATTCATAAGTTCCTTCAGTTGCTTGTAATACTCCCGTAATAATTTTAAGTAATGTACTTTTGCCAGCACCATTTTCGCCAATAATACCAATAAAATCACCTCGACGCACTTCAAAGGAAATATCTTTAATTGACCAGTATGGTTGATGATGGCTGCGCTTCCTTACACTCAGCCATTCTCTAGCCCTATCCCAAGGATTATCATAAATTTTAAAACATTTACCCAAGTTTTCCACGCGCAAAATAATGTCATCATTCATATCTTATCTCTAACTTCACTCTGGAGTTTATTATTTATATTAGCTCCCAACCACACAAAAGCTACTATCCAGCCTATCATTATCAACCAAGTATTTAGATCTGGAATTCTATCTTCCATAATTAAATCACGAAATGATTTAATAAAAGCATAAGGGGGATTAATATAAAGCCAAGGTAAAATATGATTGGGGATGATTGTAGATGGATAATAAATCGGCATTGTCCAAGTCCATAAAGGGATAATAAATTGTAAAATTTGTTTAATATCAGGAAAAAGAATTTGCAGATTTGCTAAAGCTAAACTAATGCCAAAAGCTAATCCTTGAAAAAGTAGCCCCACAATTGGTAAAAATAAAACATTCCAGCCTAATCCTTTCCCAAATAGAGGGGTGATGAGTATTATCAAGCCCAAATAAATATAGACAAGAAACAATGAAGCTAATGTAACTTTACCGACAAAAATTTCTGAAGGTATGGCTAAACGTCTTAAATAGATAGCATTTTTTGAAAAAGCATCACTACCTTGAACAATAGTTTCTGTAAAACCGCGCCATGGCAATAAAGCAGCCACAAGATATAATGAATAAGAATTACCCTCCATTTTGTTAGGGATCAAAAGAGAGAAAACAATCGTATAAATGATGATTTCAAATAGGGGGCTAATTACGTTCCAAAGTATACCTATGCCAGTGCCAGCATAGCGATAACGCAATTCATACCATGCGTTGTAAAACATATAGCGCCAGTACTTATAAAAGTTAGCTAAAAGCCGTTTTTTTATCATTACCATGAATATATTTTGTTAAGTATCATTCCCAGTCAAATTTCATGCCCAAATATTCTTCTAATTCCTGATTATAAGGGCGATAAAATTCTTTGAGCTTGGAGTATAAATCATCGGAAATGGGAGGATGAGAGGTAACGTTAAATTTTTTATACTTACTGAGTTGATAATCGGGTAAGCCCAAAAAACTATAAACTTGTTTCATTGTAGTTGATGGATTTTCAAGCAAATCTTCGCTTCTAAGTATTAAAAACTGCTCTCTAGGAAAAACAGTCAACCATCCTTTAAGATGACATATATAAAGACTATAAAATAAGTGGCTTCGATCATCATAATATAAATCTGGAATGGACAACAAATCACATGAATTGTCTACTAATGATTGAATATGTTCTATGCCAACAGAAATTGTCAACTCTCGTTTATTTCGATCGAAAAGTGACTTGTCAAGAAAAGAATAAGAGGAAAGTGTCCTTTCTATTGGATTTCTTAGGATAATTATTAGCTTTATGTCTGGGAACAAGCTAAATACTTGCTTAGGAACCCTCGTAGAATCATAAAGATAAACGGGGGTAGCCTCACCAGTTATGTATTCTGGGTTGTTTAAGATTGATGGAAAATGGGATTGATAAAAATCAGCACCATATTCAAAAGAGTTCGTGAAAAAATTAGGTTCTTTGTCAATAGCTGGAAGAACTTGAGGGTGGGCAGTTAAATATTGATAAAGGGAGGTCGTTCCACATTTCATACAACCAACCAAGAATAAGAAAATCTGGTCTCCCTTTCACATTAGCATCCCAATACTTTTTAACCAGTTCGGGATATGCTTTAGACGTTTGTTTGTAGCTAGCATTCTGGTAGCAAGCAATTGCTTCCTGTATTTTTCCTTGTTTAGTTAGCAAAATACCTATCACTACATCAGCAATAGGATATTCGTAATCTACCGCTACATTAATGGGAACATCGACCTGATTTGCAATTATTTTACGAAGGGTAGTGATTCCTTCCTCTAGCAAACTAGGATCGATTTTTTCTTGTGATTTATAAAAATCTAATAAATCAGATTTTAAATCATACAATAAATCGTAGTAATTTTTTGAACCTTGGAAATCAAGGAGATTACTCGACTCAACTTGAATAGCCTTTATCCAACGGTATATTTTTTCATCATATTCAGTTCTATAGATATACGATTCTTCGTCTTTTATTTGCAAACTATCATTGTTAGGCTTAATCTTTAAAACCTTTCTAGAGAATGCAATCAATTTTTGCAACAAGTTTGACATAGTTAAATTTTAGGAAGAAGATTATTTGAAAACCGGATGATTGGAAATTTTATCTGATAAGAGAACTCCACAAAAAACATGAACTGCTTGCAGCAGCGCTAGTTCCCTCCGGGACGCTCTCGCGAACGCTATCCCATAGTCAGCGTGAAAATATCCACAAACCATTTTCAATGTCATTCCCGCAAAAGCGGGAATCCAGATTGTCTTATGGAACATAAATAATTTCTGGATTCCCCTCTTCAGGGGAATGACATGAAAACAGGATCAATCATTCTATGGAGTTCTCTAAACGATATCTAGTTAAAGCCTCTATACAAAAAGCTGTGGTTAACGCTGCTGACCCAAAGATTGCCTTATAGTAACCTCCATAGAAAGGTATAAACTGCCATGAACCATCTACTTGCTGAGTTTTCAACAAATAATCAATTGCTTTGTCTAAATTTGGAGATTGGTAATTAAAATTTAGCAATGTAGATATTGCTAAACCAGTCAGTAATTCATCACCAAAAGAGCCGTCGGAGTTTTGTAAATTCAAAACTTTATTAACCAAAGAGACTTTTACAAATCTTAAAGATGTTACGCCATTGAAATATGCTCTTGAAAGCATATAGTAAAAACTAAGTTTATGATTGTAAAAGGAGATATCCTTATCCTCCGTATCGTTAATAACAATACCCATCAGATAAGTAATTAACTTCTGAGTTTGTGGGATTTCACCAAGATATAAGGCAACATTTGCATTAACGGCACAACAAATATCGTCTTTAGTAGTCAGGTTCCAGATTTTATCGGCATGAGCAAAAGATTTGCCCCGTGTTAAAATTGATAAAATTAGTCTTCTTGGAGAGTTGTTGAGTAACCATGTATAGAATAAGCCTTGATCATTTCTATTTTCAAGAATTATTTTAGTGTTATTTGGAAACGCAATGTTGTTCATCTTCAGAACATAGGATATACAGGAGATGTCATCTATATCTGGTGGGATTGCCATGTGTAATTTATTCTTTGATGACCAATACCTCCACAAACCACCTTTTTCCATTTGACTTAAAAGAAAATTAAGCCCCTTATTTGTTAAAGTCTTCACTTTGTTTTCATGTCTTAAAAAACTTAAAGAATACAAAATTAAAGATGTAACAAACGGGGAACTATCAAAAACTAGATTTTCGGTTAGCTCCTCATTAACGCCAAAATTTTGATAAGTTAGCTTCAACATTTCTTTGGATAAGACAGTTGGAAATTCACCATCATCCATTTGGTTTTGTTCTAGAAAATCTATCGCTTTGGATATACTAATTTCTAATTCAGTCGAAGGCGATCGCATAAATGCTTCTGTATCACTGGTTTGAAATTCATTGGTCATAGTTCTAATTTGATTATTATTTGTCTTCCAGAAATTTTTATTGCTTTTAATATATCTTATTCCAGAAACAAAAATTGGACTCAATGAACTCCATCTACTGATGATACCCGGATAAAACAACAGTATATGTAGTGATAATAATATTAAAAAATAAGGTTGTTGTAAAGACAATAAACATAACAAAGATAAAGGCAACCATACTTCATATAAATCGTGAGGAAATATATAAGCACCTTCAACATAGGTTAAATCAATTGTATTAAAAAACCATCTTTTTAAGTTAATAATACTCAAAATACTATAGAAGACAAAAAAAGCTAGTAGCAAATGAGCAAATTGAGAAATGATGAGCATCATCGCTATCAGTAAAATAATTTCAGTAGGTAAGACAATACGAGTTACCCAGAATTTAATTTGATTAACGCCCGCTAATTCCAGATTTGTTATTAATGTTTTAACGCCAGATTTTAAATCGTTTTCTCGATCTGAAATTTGATGCGAAATAATTCCCCGAATTCCCATCAAGAAGAAGCAAGCGGTTGATACAACAGCTAGGAATGTACTTTCTGGTCTAGTCGGATAGTTTAGGTGTGAAAATACAGTAGCCACTATTAGAGTTGGTACTAGATGTACTGAAAAAGCGTCACTAATAACACCCCAAGCATCTCTTTCTTTAAGTCTTAAAGGCGGTGCAGCATAGATAGTTAGAGATATATATAGTGTAGCCAGCAAAATCGCTGAAGATGGCATAAATCCAATCCATAACCAAGGAATTAGCCCAGCGATCGCCAATCCTATAGTGAGTAAAATACGTTTTAATTTAGAGAGGTCAGCTATTCTATTTGGCTTATTTGCTTTTAAATCAGCGTCAATATCGAACGTATCATTAATTACATGACCATAAGCAGCTACAAAGAACATAGAAGCTAGAAGGGCTATAACTGTGCTAATGGATTTTTGAGGTGGTACTGCTTGCAATAAGATTTCAGCATAAGCAACAGACAGCAATTTAGGAATTTGGTATAACCACCAATCACTACCTCGAAATAAATTAAAAACTGATAGTGATTTTTCTTTGATAAAAGTGAATTTATTAGTTTTTGTCTGTGAATAAATCATAGAATATGGATTGTGTTTGTGGGACATCCTACCGTTGAAATATGGACTTAATAGGTGACTGAAAAACTTGCCAAAGATTAGCACCCAATATCAAATAACATTGTACCAACTGGGGCAAAGCAAACGCTTCATTGTTAACTGGCTTAGTTCAGCAATGATATTCACCAAAGCACTGTTTAATTACGTCTAAAGAGGGAATTGGTCAATCTTCTGGGCTTAATGAATGGGTGCTTTTTGGATATTGTGTTCCATCAACCATAATAACCCCAGTCAGCTTTTCTCTGGGTTCACGTCCTAAAACATGGTCAAAAATAGCCTAATTAGCCGCTCCAGATTTATCTTGGACAACCGCAGTTGTTCCTGCTTGCAAATAAAGATAAGGTACTGCTAAAGCATCAGATCCCCCGACTACAATCGGTGAGCTACCCTTAGCAAAATGTGCGATCACCAGCAGAGCTAACTCACGGTATTCTGAAAAGTTATTTGTCACTCCCCAAGCATCATAAGAGTTAAGATCGAAAGTTGATATCTTGGTTCCCACATATCCCTTGGATAGATTCATCCCCCCCCCATTCCACAGTACCAAACTCTTCAGAATCATTGCCAAGTTTCAGATTAACCAGTTGAGCATCAAACCTGCCAGATTGCAGTTGAGAAAGTAAAACCTGCTTACTAACGAGAGGATATCCAATCTGTAAGTGTTCAAGCGATCGCCTGTTGGATTAAGCAAATGAAAATCAGGTAACTTGACTAAGAAACGCAAATTTAATAACTTGCAATTCTGATTTAACGTGGAATGGTGCGTTACGCTGTTGCTAACACACTCTACTTTTGCACTTTATTTAATTCACATTCCTAAACCTAACCTTTCTTTTCTCTCTTGTGAAATTCTTAAACAGGTTCCATTTTATGATAAGTAAATATACGGTTGCGGTCATTAAAATTAGGCAAGACAAACTAATCTATCGTAAAGCATTTTTCGCATAACATAATTCTTCTTGTTTTGTCTAGCTCTTAAATTTGGTGTGTTTGTCACATATACTATACTTTACAAAGTTGCAACTTGAGTTTTTTCAAAAGTCTTATGGTTTACCGGCTGACGAGGCGACGAAGTATGCTCAAAGACTGATGAAATAAGGATTATATGCAGATAAGATAGAGAGCGGTAACATACCAAAATCCGTACCAGACAAAATGTTGCTTATGTTGCCTGTATTTTATCAAACATACTTAGAATCACAATTTAGCACCAGCGAATATCTATTTCTAAATATAATAATTACTGTATTACAATCAATTCAAAATATAGCTTTAGAGAACTCCACAAAAAACATGAACTGCTTGCAGCAGAGCTAGTTCCCTCCGGGACGCTCTCGCGTTCGCTATCCCATAGTAAGCGTGAAAATTTCCACAAACCATTTTCAATGTCATTCCCGCAAAAGCGGGAATCCAGATTGTCTTACGGAACATAAATAATTTCTGGATTCCCCTCTTCAGGGGAATGACATGAAAACAGGATCAATCATTCTATGGTGTTCTCTTATGCTGTGATTTCTGAGGGAAAAAATAGATTCAAGGTTCTTGTTGATCGACCCAGGTTAATTGTGCTTTGTTAGCTGCCACTTCTGCTGTATAGACACTTCCACTTGGACGAGCAAGTAGAGAGATTTGACCTAGTTGGGGAATTGTCACGCTGGTTTTGCGAGAACTTCCAGATGCTGCCCAAGCTACAATCAACCAAGTAGGCTTTTGATGATGCTTGCGAGCTAAAACTCTAATATCTGGATCTCCCGTGGAAAATTCATATGCGGGCGTATCCTTTGACCAGCGATGTTTCATCTGTCCGGGTAGTAATTCCCCTTGTCTGAGATATTTTTCTAAGTGGCTAAATAGAGCATGAACACGACTAAGAGCTATCATTTGTTGAAGCCAATTTGGAGGACTATCAGTAGTAAAAGTAGCTTCAAATCCTTGTTTTGGATGATCAAAATATCCCGCAATCCCACCTATCATCCCAGCAGTGTAGTAGCATTTTAGGAAACCCATGTAACGATCAATTTCGCCAAATACAGGTTTAGCACCCTTGCTACGTACCCAGCCACTGGAAACCCAATTGTAGGAGAGTGGATCACCAAACTTGATTTGTTGTCCGACAGAGTTGAGGACTTCCGTGAGAATGTCCATATTGCCAGTCCAACCTGTATTAAATTCTTGGAAATAGGTCGAGCTACTAGGATAGTCTGAGATAGATCTCATGTATCCATAGTCATAGCACCACTGTTTCCAGCCCCCATAACGCTGGCGATGGGGATTGCTATCGGTAGGATAGTAGACATAAATGTCGCGTTTTGGTACAATTTGGCGGACTGCTTGAGCAATAAAGGACTCTTGATAGGCTTTTCGCTCGGACAGGTATTCAAACCAATCGCGGTTTCCCTTCGCTGATAAAACTTGAGGATCTTCCTCGCAGAAACGACGGATACCACCTGATATACCCAAACCATATTCTCCACCATTTAAAACCACCGCTATTGGGGCTTTTTGGTGGATTTGCCGCAACGGTTCGGCTCGCATATTAGCCGCAGCCTGTATTGCAGCTAGTGGAGCTTCTGGACTCCAGATTTTTTTGCCATTTACCAATTCTCCTCGATTGTTATGCAGCCAAATTTCTTTGGGGGTTTTGGGTAAGTCGCGATTAAGAATTACTGAAAGCTTGTAGCGATCAGGTTGAGATGATGCCAAAGCCATAATTTTGGCTTCGATACTATCGGGTTTGGACATTACTTTAGCCACATTCTTAAGGCTGGCATAACCGCCCCATTCCAATGCATAGCCCCAGTGATCAGCTAGTTCAACTCTGGAACCGAATGGCAAAGTCCAACCAAAGCGAGTTAGCGGTGGGAGTGTATGACCCTGTTTGAATTTTGGGGCTGACAGTAGTTTTAAATATTGAAGTGGACTAATAGTTTGCCCTGCACTGGCAGTAATAATATTCGTAGGCTGATTCGGTGACGGCTCGAAAAATTGACCAATTGCTCTCTTGTTGTGGTTTCCGTAGGCGATCGCCCCTATTAAACCTACACCTGCAAAAATTACTTTTCGGCGTTGCATATAATTCACTTTAGTCCATAGTTATCTTTACTTTTGGCATTGAATACCTAATTCTAATGTCCAACGTTCTGAATCTTCAACATCCTTAAACAAATCAATACCAGAATCACCAAATTTAACTCTATGAATCTTTTGAAAACCAACTTTACTCAATTCTAAAGACAAGGAATTATAATCATACATCCACAGATGATTATTACCAGCTAACCAATCCTTAAGAAAACTAACTATATCTCTTTGCCGATGCTCTTTACCAAGCCAAGTAATTCTCATAAATTCATGAGCAGATTCAGAAGTATTCGAGTTAATGTACGTTTTTGCCATCACTTCCAAATCTGGAACTACTAAGCGGAAAATACCACCTGGTTGGAGATGCCTATAACAATTAGCTAAAGCACAACGTAATTCTTCTAGAGTGATATGTTCTAATACATGAGAGCAGTATAGTAATTCGACACTGCCATCGGGAATTGGTAACCCTCGAACAATATCACCATATTGAACATTTGTTGGATATCGCCCAAAAGAACCTGATGGAACTAGATTCCCAATAACAGGCAATCTTTGCAACCGCATAGCTGGACTAGCATCAAAATTCAACCATCTTGAAGGAGCGCAAAGACCACAACCAAACTGAGTAAAGCGAGCTTCTGTTGCCGATAACATATATTTTTTACCTATAGCAAATTAAATATACTCGTAAAATGCTTTCTGGACAAGATCAACACACCGTGTCCAAGTATACTGTTTTGCGTGTTCTTGTCCTCGCTGGATATAATCTTGTCGCAGTTGTGAATTTTCTTGAAGTTGGATCAAGATATCAACGATGTTTGCTGTATCTTCTGGTTCAACAACAATACCCGCTGTTCCTACTACCTCTGGTAAAGAAGCGCGGTTACTGACTATTGAGGGAGTTCCTGTAGCCATTGCCTCTATTGCTGGAATGCCAAAACCTTCATAATGAGAAAGAAACAATAGTGAAGAAGCACAACGCATCAACCGAGGTAAATCATGATCTGGAACAAGTCCTAATAGTTTCAGATTTGGTAAATCCTTAGCTGCTGCAATATATTTTGGTTCTGAATCTCCAGCTACGACTATCTGTAATTCGCTTTTATTTTGCTGTAATTCTTTAGCTACTGCCAAAATATAATCTGCTCCTTTTCTCAATCGTAATCCCCCAATAATTAAGCTATAGGGTTGGGACACAGGACGAGATAAAGAATCAGGATTAACTGTGGCAATATCAAAAAAGCACTGCTCAATCCCGTTACCTACTACAACAATTTTCTGAGGATCTGCGCCCAGAAGTGTTACCATTCTTTGCTTAGAGAATTCTGAGACTGTAAACACAATTCGACAGTCACATAATGCTCGATGCACCCACCCAGACCATTTAAACCGAAACAGTTTGTGCTGCCAAGTATCAGACCAAGGTAAGTTAGTTTCAAATGCTTGAATATCGTGTAGAGTAATGGCAACTGGGCATTTAGAAACAGGTAGGTAGGTTTCCATTGGTGCATACAGCCAATCAGTTTCATCGGGAATGTAGCGATCAATTTTGGGAAAACCAAATATTTTCCAGTTACGTTCAGTAATATTTTCAGGATATGGAAAAGTGTACTTATGTAAATCTCGCAACGGACAACGATGGTCTAGTTTGCCATCATTGGCTAACCATTGCTGAGAAAAAAATAGTTCTAAGTCTATATTTTCTAATTCACTTAATCCTAATACTATAGAGTTAATATGTCGTCCTACACCTGTACAGGGAAGGTTGGTACGAATAGGATGAATATAAGATACTATTTTCATAAAAAATATTCCACAACCAACATATTTATATTTAATTTAAAAAAAATTGAATTATTCAGTGTAACCAAGTTGCTCCAAATTGGCAATAATTTTAACTTGTCAGCAATGGATAGTATATGAATTTGCGTACAATCATACTTCCCAACTGATATTTTCAGCTATGATTTTGGCTGGAACACCGGCAATTAAACAATTTTTCACTGGAAAAGGTTTGGTCACAATGCTACCCGCAGCTACAACACAATTATCTCCTATAATAACATCAGGTAATATTCTACAACCAGATCCTATCCATACGTTAGTGCCAATTATTATGCCCTTATTTTTATTTTCTTTTACACCATTAACTATTAAGTGATGCATATTATTATCAATGAATTCACAGTCCCAACTTATTAAAGATCCTTTACCAATTTTCAAGCAATGATTAATAATCAAATTAGATGCTCCAATAGAGCAGCCATCTAGAATAACATTAGCATTTTTGCCTATATTAATACTAGCTCCCCTTGCTATAGATGTTCTATTTTCAATAATTAAACTACCTTCAACATTAATATAGGTTGCTTTATCTTTATCTTTATATTTAACGTGATTAATTCCGATAACTAGAGGAGCATTAGTATTTATATTTTGTGGATTCCTAATGTATGTTTTTTGACAAGCAACAATATTTTTTCCATGAAGTTTACAAAATATAGCATTTTTTATCACTGAAAATAGATTGACATAATTATAATTTTTCATGATTATTCCGTATGTATCAATTTTTTTAGCTAAAAGCATTTTTTATCAAGTAAACTGGGAAAGTTTTTAAAGGTATATCTCGTAAGGGAGAACGTGGATCAAGTTTGCCATCTGCTTGTAACCATTCATGGGAAGATAGCAACTCTAATTTGATGTTCTTCTGTGATGCTAATCCCAGCAATGTATTGTTAATATGTCTTCCTGCGACTGTACATGGTAAATAGGTGCGGATGGGATGGATGTAGGAGATGACGTTTACAAGTAGAAGATTGTATATGTTTAGTCAAGAGTACTCTAAAGCTTATAAATTAAAATTCATATTGACTTTCATAAAATTTTAAGAGCCGTTTGAGGAGAAAATAGCGAGGTCCTTGAGATATTTTTAGTAAAAAAGATTGAAATAAAGATATAGGTTTTTCTTTTGAACGAGGTTTTTTATTCCAAGTGCCTCTGCCATGCAGAATATATTCTTGCTCATTTTCTTGTAACACAGTATTAAAGTTGTAATTCCATTTGGGACTGATTATTTGTACAAGTGGTGATTTTTTTGCTAGGTTAATGACATGACCATTTTCATATAAGTTTCTATCAGATTTTGGCAACATGAAACCTGGTATATCTGCTCTCAATAAAAGGTCTTCAAAAAACTTTATTGATTGCGAGTTATTGATAACGATTATTACCCCTGAATTAAAATTACCAGAAGACTCTACACTCATATAAATAGATTTATCTGGAGAAAAGACAGATTCAATGGGCGGAGTGTAATCTTGAATCAAGGCATCTGCATCTACAAAAAAAACTTTTTTATATCCTTTTTTTAAGGCTCTGAGAATAATTGCAACTTTTAACCAAGCAGAATTAGTACCAGATATGCCATTAGGAGGTGATTTTGTAAAGGCTATATAGTTATAGCCTTGAGTAGTAGCATATTTTTTATGGCTATCAAGACAATCTTTAAATACTTCATCGTAACCATTAGTGGCTATGGTAAAAATGAAAGTAGGAAATTCTTTAACACTTCTCTGGGGCGCAAAAATTTTATTCATCATAGATTTAGTGATTTTCCAATAATCCAAGTATTTTGCTTTACAATAAGAGATTAACGAAATTTAATTTAAAACTTCCAAAAATCACCAGGTTTATCACACCATTCTAAAAAACTTAGAGTATCGTATTTTAATTCATTAATTACCCAATCTAAAGTTTCCGATTGCCAGTCAGGATGTCCTGTATTTTTTTTCTTGAGGATTGGTATTAAATAGGGTCTTAAAAATTCTGGTATCAAGGACTTCAAATTTTTGAAACCCTTTAATTGACGAACTTGTACCATTAATGGACTATCTATATAATTTTTAATAGATTGGTTTTTTGGGGTATATGCATCTTTTACTTCATAATTTGAATCAACATTCAAAAAATGAAAGACTTTTGTCATTTCTAATTGTGGTTCTTTAATAAAGTCTTCAAAAAATACAACATGAATTTGTTGATCAGAAAAAAATCTTCTAAAGCGATTGATGTTAGACCAATAACGAGAAGTATTAATAAAACCTGGAAAACTATAAATTGCTTTATTAAATTCACCTAGATTATAAGATTTTCCCATAATTGCACAACTGAGCCATTCAGATTGAATTCTTTCAATAGGATTTCTAACCATGTATATGAGTTTGGCATTGGGATAGTAATTATATATAATTTCTGGATCTGCTAGTCGCCTATACTCACAACAAGTGTAGTTAACTGTTCCTTCACCAATAGCTTTTTCGTCTTTTACTCCAGTAAATAAGCTGGAGTACCAATCCCAATCAAGTGTCTTGAGAAAGCGACCTTGAGAAAAAAAACCAGGTTCTTTAGGATTAGTCATAAATACTTCTGGATGCTGTCCGAGTAAGTCACAAAAACTCGTTGTCCCACATTTTGGAGAGCCAATAACAATGTAATTTAGATTTGGTTTATCCATTTTCTTACACTAAAATAAATTATACTTTGCAATAAACTATTTACAGACTATTTGTCAATGTCGATTTTATTACAACTTATCTAAATAATAACACATATAATTACAATATTTTTAAGCCATCATCTGAGAGGTTGAGTTACGATTTTATTAAGTGGAAAATAGTATTAATTATTCGCTGACTTCTCAGACTCTTCATAGGTATTTTTAATACATGATGCCAAAATGCTTTGATGGAAAACAATACAACATATTTTTTTAGATTCATATAAAAATATTTATAAAACAGGAAATTATGGGGTATTGGTTCATTTAGCGAGTAACCAGCCCAATGACATAAAATTGCTTGCTTTTTATGATCTAACCCTCCATAATCCCACAAATAATATTTACTATTTTTTTGATAAATAGTTCCCGATTGCCTTGCCCAAGCATTTTGGCACATCCCTCCTATAACTTCTGCAAAATGACCATAAACTACAGGTTTCATGTCACAGCAGTAATTAATAAATGCCTGATCAGTATTACGAGGATTGAGTTGATCACGAATTTTTAATGCTTCTGCTGCTAAAGTTTCAAATTCTTCAAGAGAAAAAAGCCCTTTTCGAGATGCCCAACGACCAGAATTAAAACCTCTTCCTCTTCCTTGTTTTAATAGCTGTTGACGAAATTCTCCTGGTTCATATACTTGGTTAATGGCACAATCATAATGTAGGAAGTCAAAACCAAATTTATCTAGGGCTGTAATTAAAGGTGTGAGGTCAGCTAAAACAACTTGACGAGCATCTAAATACATAAACCGATCTAACTGTCCCCAAAAAGCAGCATAGCGTCTGAACCAGTAATGTCCTGTAAGGGTATGTCCTAATTCAAAGGCTTTCCCAATAGCTTCTAAACGAGTAAATGAGGGATCAATATATACTTCAAAGTCATATTGTGTTTGAAGTTGGAGGATGCGATCGCACTTTTCATTAAAGGGAATTAAGATTAATCTTAAATCAGGGTTAAAAGTGCGGAAACTGTTAAGAAATGCAATTGTCCAGTCATAAACTTTATCATTGGCTGAAAAATAAACACCGATATTGTCTAAATTAACCATAAAAATATTTTTGACTCTTCTGGGTTAAGAGTAATAAGAAATGCTAACAGCAAAGACAAGCTATACCCCGTCCATGCTGAAAACCGAAGTTTTCGACATGGATAAAAAGAAAGACCATAAGAGGATGTTTTAAAAGTTTTCAAGGTATAAATTAACCCCTCTCCAAACCTCTCCCCGAAGCGGAGAGAGGCTTTGAAACCCCCCTTCCCAGCCTTCGGCACGCTGCGCTAACGTAGGGAAGGGGGGCAGGGGGGTTAGGTTTTTGGAGATTACTGGTTTTATTTAATACTTTTCAAACACCCTCTAAGTAGGGCTTTGCTCTACGACCCTCTACAAGAACTACGGGTTTGATCTTAGACGCGGTATAAATTTAATTTCCCATAATATAAGATATCACTTTCATTACACTTTCTTCAATCGTTTCCTGTTCAGTATTACAAATAATTTCAGGATTAACAGGTTCTTCATAAGGATCATTAACCCCTGTAAATTGTTTAATTTCTCCACTTCTAGCTTTCGCATATAAACCTTTAACATCTCTTTTTTCACAAGCATCTAAGGATGCTTTGACATAAACTTCCACAAAATTTTCTGTCATTTGCCTTACTTGTGATCTAGTTTCTTGATAAGGACTAATAGCGGAAACAATCACAATTACCTGATGACGACTCAATAAACTAGCAACAAATCCAATCCGACGAATGTTAATATCTCTATCTTCTTTGCTGAATCCTAATCCTTTAGAAAGATGAGTTCTCACCACATCTCCATCTAGAATCTCTACAGGAAAACCTCGTGTTTTTAAATGTAATTCTACTGCTTGAGAAATTGTGGTTTTACCAGAACCACTTAGTCCTGTGAACCATAGGACTAATCCTGAATTCATTTCCATAAAATCATTAGTTATGTAGGTTTGTATAATATGTTTTAGACACGTTACAGGTTATCAAAGCCTTCGCTTTAGCAGTACGTAATTCATAATTACTATTTTGTAAAGGTTTCAGATATTTGGAATGATTTATTTCCACTCTGTTGTACTAAACAAAATTTATTGTAGCTTATCACTACGTATTACACAATAGAGAATCTATAAGATTTCCCTTAGTGGTGCAGAAAAGACTAAAAAGAGGTGATATACAAGCTTCTGAACCCAGTAATGCCCTGCGAGGGTATGTCTCAATTCAAAGGTTTTCCTGATGGCTTCTAATCATGAAAATGAGGGATCAACATCCACTTCAAAGTTATATTGTGTTTGGAGTTGGAGGATGCGATCGCACTGTTCATTAAAGGGAATTAAGATTAATCTTAAATTAGGGTTAAAAGTGAGAAAACTGTTGAGAAATGCCATTGTCCAATCGTAAACTTTATCACTGGCTGAAAAATAAACACCAATATTTTGTTCCTGAGACATATAGCTAGGACTAGCCCTTTCAAGGTAGTGAAATTGGGAACGAAGATTTGTTGTTTCAACCTTCAAAAACCCAAAATATGACGGGATGATTCAATATGATAGCTCCGAAACAATGTATTTCTGTTAGTCACCTTGAAAGGGCTATAGCTAGTACATCCCTCCCTACAAGCGATGATGAGGCTATGATTTACTTCATTCAAGTGCATACCGCTATAATTTGAAGCCGATTGTATATTATTTAATGTCTTCAGGCAACCAATTTTCATCTAAAGTTTGGTCAGAAGTTAAATTTGGCTCTACAGGAAATATTTCTGCTTTCAGTTCAGTTTTAACAATTGCAATATCTCTAGCATCTTGATAAGCTTCAACAAATATTTCTAACAGGTAAGGTTTGAGACTGGGATTTCGTTTGAGCAATTTTTTGATTTGTTTTCTTTGTTCTATAATTGTACCTTTCCAACCTCGACTATTATAGTCTCGCTCTTGATGCCAATAAGCTAGTTTTAGTAAATGCTCAAATAAAACTATTAACCGATTTTCTAATTGATGCTTTTGTTCGTTACCCAAGTCTTCTAACTCTACTAATAAATTTTCCCAATCTAGAGAATTCAAATTTTGATTACGGATGTTTTTAACTGTAGTTTGTATCCAATGATAAAAATCTTGATTATACAAACCCTCTAGGTCATTATTAGTTTCTTCCAGTGTTTGACTCATATATTTGGTGAGCTATAAGCAATTATCTCTGAGAGGTCGTTTGAAAAGTCTAATTTATTACTTCGCCAGGCGACTGGAAGTCGCGGACACACAGACAAAACCCACCTCCGTGGGTTTGAAATCCTTGATTTCTCATTAGTCCACGCAGGTGAACTTTGCTTGTGTAGTAGCGTATCCCTAACGGGAGCCGGAGGCATCTTTATATTCGCCCAAAACTTTTCAAACATCCTCTGAGGTAAAATAATTATAGCAATAATATCAAATTTGATTAAATAGCATTTGAATGAGTAAGTTTTCGTAATTTATCAATGAATAATTCTGCTAAACCAGGACCAAGGAATTTAACTAATAAAGGATAAGGCATATTTCCTTTTATACAGTTTTTCGGGTCTAGACTACGAGCAGCCGTAAAATATTCCTGTGCCTCATTAGTATAACCCTCTCGTAAAATACCACGTCCGTAAGCCCAAAAACGTTGAGCTAAAATTCTCCGTACTTCCATCTGTAAAGGTTTACCTGTCTGAGTTTCTATTAGTTGTTGATGTTTTTGTAAGGTTTGAAAGTGAAACATTGCTCCTTTGCTACTGTAGCCACGTTGACTAATGCGACTGTTATCAACATACTCACGATATTTATATACTGACCCAGGATAATAGACAAATTCTACCCCAGCTAATACTAATCGCAGGTGAAGATCATATTCTTGTCCTCGTGGTAATGAGGGATCAAAACCGCCAATTTCTAATAAATACTCGCGTTTATGGAGGGGACAAGAAGTTAAAGGACTATTGGCTAAAATATGAGCTATAGTATCTTCTTCAGGTTGTCGCGGACGGAGGGGACAACTGTTAATATGTTGATCATTTTTATCAACCCAGATAGCATCACCATAAACAATGGCTTTGCGCTGTGGTGGAAGTTGCTTGGATTCAGCTACTTGTTTTTCTAAACAATCTGGTAATAGGACATCATCAGCATCTAGGAATTTTATATATTCACCTTTAGCTATTTCAATTCCTCTGTTTCTAGCTAATGGTGCACCGCGATTTTTACCAGTTTCCCAGTGAATCTGATCACCGAAGCTTTTAATTATTTCTAGACTACTATCAGTTGAGCCATCATCAATGACAATTATCTCTATATTACTATATGTTTGATCGAGTGCGCTGGCGATCGCTTCTCGTACAAAAGCTTGATTATTATAGCAGGGAGTAATAATAGATATTAAGGGTGACATAATGACTAATTTGTAGAAGTATTATTAACTTTTAAATGATTACTCATTTTTTCCAACAACCTCTTAGTAAATACAGGCTTCTCACGCATATCTAGATGAGATGTATCAGGCAAATTAAAGTTAGATAATTCTGGATAATCTGCAAAATACACAGATGGTACATTAATAACAGTGATCTACAAGCTCTTGTTGATCATAATTCTTTTTATCAATTAAAGTTGATTCTGTTTCATCAATAACAATAATGCCCCGAAAATTAGTGTTTTCTACAACATCTTTAAATACTGGATAAGAAGTTCCTCTACCTGATTGGGCTAAGAGAATTACCTTTTTAGTAGGAAAATGCTGATGAAAAACATTTAGATCAAAATCTGCTTGCATCCGAGATGCACCAAGTAAAATGACATCATTTTGATCCATTTGTGTTACTTGGGAATATACATCACAAAATAAATTTGCATCACTGACTATAGAAGGTTGATGAGAGGCTTTACGAAGTATTATTTCGTTGAAAGTAAGACCCATTAGCAACAAAGCTGGTGTTAATAGGGATATATTTAACCATTTCATGATCATTATCTTAATATTTTCTGGCTGTAAATACCGATTAGAACTGGAAGTAAATAAATGAGCGATCTTCTCCTTGGAAGGTAGCGATCGCATATAACATAAATGCAAGTGCAATAGAGATTAACCACCAGGGTGTTTTTTCTGCAATTTCTTCGAGTGTTTTATCTTTAAATAGCCAATGTACAATAAGAATACATAAAGTTACTGCTAAGGAAGTTAGGAGAGACTCTTTACTTAAAACAATTGTTGCTGATGCCGAGGTAATGCCAACCATGGCATTGATTATATTTATCGCTTGTCTAAATGAATTGGCACGGAAGAAAACCCACGTTACACAAATTAGTCCAAAGGTGACTAGAGATAACAGTAACTGCGATCCAGAATATCTCCAAATGGAATAATGTCCAAATTGTTTTTTTAAGGTTCGTTCTAGCACGAGATAAAAACCATGAAGTCCTCCCCAAATCACAAACGTCCAATTTGTTTGGAAAAATACCAATTAAAAATTGTCGTGAACCACAGTAATAAAATAAAAGGAGGATTCCAAGCAGCATAAAAAATGTAGCTGACAACTAAAAGAAATATTTTCCGAATTCTCCAAGATTTTATAGAATAATAGGCAATGACAACAAATGAAAAAAATATAGCAAATGTATAAGAATTAAATACCATAGGACAGCAATTCTAATCGTACAGGTTTTGCATCAAATTCACCGATATTATTGAGAGTAATCTCAAATTTTATCAATGGAAACCATAATACTGGACTTTGGACTAAAAAGCTAGAGAAAAGCCGTCAGCAGTAACACTGACTGGCGTAAAGTCAATGAAAGTAATAAATCATTGACATGATGATCCTGAGAGGTTGTTTGAAAACTTTTTTCTGTGGGATCTGACACCCGGAGATCCCCCTAAATCCCCCTTAAAAAGGGGGACTTTGAGGAATTTAGCCCCCCTTTTTAAGGGGGGTTGGGGGGATCTCTATTAATTCTGATACTTTT
>JANMEE010000342.1:0-7784 GCA_031376645.1 Dolichospermum sp. OTE_75_concoct_329_sub
CAGAAACATCACCACTAAATCTATCATCAAATCTAGCACAGTGGAGTTTAAAAATACTGTGTCTTTCTCCATAATTAGGCAGGTCTACTTTATAAATGTAGTCAAATCTTCCTGCCCTAGTTAATTCTGGTGGTAGCCATTCCAAGCGGTTGACACTGGCGATTACAATTACATCACTGGTACGTTCTTGCATCCAAGTGAGTAACTGTCCTGCTAACCTTCTAGCTATATCATCATCTCCAGCAAATCCCTTATCAAAGTCATCAAAATAAATAACAACTTCATTCAAACAGTCTACTAAATTTAGTAATTGTTTCAGTCTTCTTTCTGCTTCATTACCATAGCTTCTCAAATTACCCCAATCTACTAAAATCAGGGGAACACCTAAAATTTGGGAGCATACTTTAGCAGAATGTGATTTACCCGTACCTGGAGGACCTACCAGCATTATACCTTTAGGAACTCTGAGTTTATAGGCTTTAGCAAGGGGACTAAATAATCTTTTAAATTTCTTAAAAGCCTCCTGCATCAAATCCAATCCTCCCAAGGGAACTTGGGGAGTAGGAATAAACTCAATTCCATAAAGTCTGTTAAGCAAATTGATTTTATATTGGAGTAGTTGTTTAACTATTGTTTCTGTACTTTTATCATGAGAATGAATTGATTTTAGCCCTTTAATTAAATCGGAAATGTATAATCCAATCCCACTACGAATAATTGTAATTTTGTCAATTTCGCTCAAATTTGATGGTAAAATTCCCTCTGCTTCCTCATTAAGACTTGCAGTAATTTCTGAGATATCAGGTAATTCTTGAGTGACTACAGGAATTTGAGCAGCAAGTTCTGGGTGTAAGTTAGCTTGAGAACCTAAAAGAATAGCGCATTTGATTTTACCAACAGCAGATTGGGAGAAGGAAAGATTGAGCAACTTTGATTTCACCCATTCAGATATCAAGAAAAACTGTGTTTCTTGGGCTACATTAGCACTAATCCAAGGATATAGATTCTCGATGATTAATACTCCTTCTCTTTGAAAACATTCCCAAAAATTCAAAATTCTAAAGTGGTCTTTAAGCTCTTGTGTCGGATTTAGAGTATAGCCATAAAAATCTTTGAAACTTAAATCTATATTATTTAGGCATTCAATTTCCTTAATTATCTCTTGTCCCAAATTCCATAGATAGCACTTAATGCCTATTTTTGAGCAATACTGGCAAAGAGACCGGAGCATTCGATATCTTTCTTGTACAGGAGATTCACAAATAATCACAGGCTCTCCTGTGGTGATGAAGTTAGTCAGTTTTTCTAAGAATAAGGATGCCATATTATTATATCCAGAAGCTTTTTATAGGATTAGTACCGCAGTGCGAAAGTCAAAATGAATACGGCATTGAGCTTTTCAGATATCTGAAATAGGGTTCTAAACTACAAAGTTTTTACCAATTATAATAGTGGGTTCACTTATGCCGTGCTGTACTAGATTGATACCAATTTTGTATGATTATTGAATCTTTGAAAATCCAGATTAGCCAAAACTTTGGCTGACATTGATGAGATTTTCAGCAACATAACAAGATTTAAATCTGATTTGTATAGCCAAATTCTAATGATAACTTGAGGTTTTAGCTAGGATTAAACTACGTAATTTCTTTCTATCAAATGATAGATGCAGAATGTAAATAAAAATAGATTAAGTTACAGATTTAGAGTAAGAGGATTGTCTTTAAAATAGGAGTATAACCAATACTTTTCTGATTAATCCACAATTTACTTTGTCGTCTGGGTAAAGGAATTATAACTTTTTCCCCTTAATCAAAAGGTATTGGTAGTGTTGTTACTTATACGCAACAATGGTGACTAAATCAGTTCCAGTTTATCCTATTATTTTAATTCCCACCTTCGCTGATACTAAAAATCTTTCTCCTTGTATTAAACCGCATGGTAGTGGTAGCGTGACTGTGGGTGCTTCTGAAGAACGGTTTGGACAAGTGCTTAAATATTATTTTGGTGATTGGGTGCGATCGCAACAAGAAATGCTACCAAATGGTCATGATCGTCCTTACACCGCAGACTTTGTAATTGTAGAGCCAACAAGTGAGTTATATCTCGATATTGAAGTGGATGAAAGCCATTGTTTTTCTACAGGAGAACCAACACATTTTATTGGCGATGATGATTATAGGAATAAGTGTTTTGTGGATGCTGGATGGGTAATAATTAGGTTTGCAGAGGAACAAGTAGTTAGTCAGCCAGAACGCTGTTGTCGCTTTATTGCTAATGTGGTAGCAAAGTTGAGTAAAAATGAATCATTGAGTTACCAATTTACAGATGTTCCACAACTGACTCCTGTTAAGCAATGGTCAAGGAAACAAGCAGCTTCCTTGAAAAAAAAGAAGTATCGCCAAGGCTACTTGTCAGCTACACCATAAAAATAGCACCGAAAACCACAATCCCCAAATATTTCTGGATCAACAAATGTGATCCATGGATCACAAAATGCAGTTGAAACCTCCGATAAAAATAACCAACTAAGTAAGTTGGCGTTAAACAATCAATATATGTAACGAAATGTAAATTCAACAAATACCTTATAAATAGGTTATTTCAGGGTTTTTACAAAACAAAATGTATATTGATTTTATCCTGCCGACTTACTTAACACTGTTACAATATGTATTAAGTGCCTGGTAGATTACGGATATGGCTGCGCTAGAGCAAAACTTAACGCACTATTCCAGGTTAAATCAGAATTGCAGTTTATTAAATGTTTAATGATCCAAACTTTGAGAAAATCTAGCAATGTATCTGATAACCTAAAAGGTAATATTCCAGCTAAAAGCTCTACTGCTTTGGCACATCTACACCAGATACCTAACAACGGTGTCAATTATTAGTACCATGTCCGATTTTAACCCTAATTCCACCCAACTACAAACACAACTCGCTAAAAAATACTTCGATTTATCCCCTGCTATCCAAAAGATTATCCAATTGTTTTCGGTAATTTATGCACCAATAGACAAAAATTCATTCCTCAGTTGTCTTTCGCAAACTGCTGCCTTAGACGAAAAGAATAAACCTTGGACCACTAAAACCCTCAGTTACCAAATTGAGAAATTGGTAATAGCACTTTTACTAGTCAAAGAAAGCAAATCAGGTCCTGAATGCAATCCGTTACTCACAGAAATTGCTACTCGTCATGCAATAGAAACCGGAAACTTCGATATATTAGTTAAAGCTGTAGAGGAAAAACTACCAGTAATTAATCACTGGCAAAAAGGATCTCGGATGTTCCGCAGTCTCCGCCAGTGTATCAGAGAAATCCGCATTGGACTTTACCGCAAAGACATTAATTTTATTAATAAGCAAATTGAAGATTACCAAAATCACAGTTATAGCGAAGAAAAAATAGTCATAGAAAATATCTTTGAGCAGATATGCAATAACCCATTTGACGAAAATTGGTTTAAGACATTACCAAAAGAATTATATGAACGTGGTATATCTAGCATCCTCTTCAATTCAGCATTAAAATTATCTGGATGCGAAGATGCGTTTATGATGCTAGACGAAGAATGTTGTGAATCTGAAAAATATGCTTCAGATTATCTACATCTGGTTTTGACAGAACAATTTTTATTACGGGGTGATACCGAAGAAGCAAAAGATTGTTTGGAACGGATATCAGAGGAATCTCAAAATAACACCGCTACTTATTGGGGTTGGTTGAGTTTTATCCGGGGGGAAAATGAACAAGCCATTAAATATTATACAGATGCCCTCAAAGCTATAAAAAAAGCTACAGGCAAACGCTCAATATATTTTAATACAATGGGCGGCTTATTTTTTATCTTAGCATTGTTAAAAGATGGTTCAGCAGAACGCCTCAAAGAAGCAGAAGAGTATGCCACATTAATGTCCCGTGAATCAGATCATTGGCTCACATTTGTTTATGCCAGACTGAAAATGGTATTGCAAGTTCAGCGAGGTGATATTACTCAAAAAGAACTTGTAGTAAGTGCCTATATTGCTTCCGTAGAAGAAGAAAATAGTTTACAAACATTGTTTTGTTCTCTGTGCCTTTACTGGATGGATGCTGAGAGTGCTAAAAAACGCTTACCTGATATATTAGAACCATTATATAGGCGATCGCTCGCATCCGGTCATCACTGGCTGGCAATGGAAACCGCAGAACTCCTATCCCGACTCAAACCCAGCAGCAACTATAAAAAACAAGCAGAAGCATTAAGAGAAGATAGCGGCATCCAAACCATAGTAGATGTAATCCAACCCCAAGCAGATTGGGAAATGTGCCTCAATGCCCTAGCAAATCTCCAGAAACAACCACAAACCCCTGGCAAACCAGAGTCAGAACTGCGGTTAGCATGGTTCATCACCTTCCATTCCGTTCAATGTAGTTTACAGCCCAAAGAACAAAAAGTTAATGCCAAAGGAGAATGGAGTAAAGGTCGTGCCATAGCCCTTAAACGCCTTAGCAGTGGATTAGCTGAGTTTGATTACGTCACACCCCAAGATATGCGGGTCTGTGGTTGTATTGAGACATATAGTGAGGGCTATTATGGCAAAGTTGACTATATGTTCAACGAAAAAGCTATCTTAGCTTTAATTGGACATCCAGTAGTTTTTTGGGAAGATACACCCAATATCCGCGTAGAAATCGTCAAAGGAGAACCAGAACTATTGGTGAAAAAAGAAAAACAAGGTCGTCTCACCTTGGAATTTTCGCCCAAATTACCAGAATCACAGAACATTCTGCATATTAAAGAAACCCCAACTCGCATCAAAGTTATTGAAATTAAAGCTGAACACAGACGCATTGCCGAGATTATTGGTAAAGATAACAAATTAAACGTCCCTGCGATCGCCGAAAAGCAAGTTTTAGCAGCTATCAATGCCGTCTCTGGCATCGTTACCGTCCATTCAGACATTGGTGGTGGACTAGAAAATGCCGAAGAAGTCCCCGCCCAAACACTACCCCATATTCATCTCTTACCTGCCAATTCTGGCTTGAAAATCACCCTGTTATCCCGTCCCTTTACCCAAGGTGGACCCTACTTCCGTCCCGGTGCAGGTGGTGAAACAGTCATTGCCGAAATTGAAGGTAAACGTCTGCAAACTAGACGCAATCTATCAGAAGAAAAACAACTCGCCCAAGCAACTATAGCAGCCTGTCCCACCTTAACGCGAATTGAAGAACAAGATGGTGAATGGGCAATAGAAGAAGCAGAAGATTGTTTAGAACTGCTGCTAGAACTGCAAACACTGGGAAACAGTGTCGTCATGGCTTGGCCAGAAGGGGAAAAACTGCGGGTTAGTCACAATGCAGACTTGAAAGACTTTAATTTATCAATTCAACGTCAACAAGATTGGTTTGCAGCCACTGGTGAATTAAAATTAAATGACGACCTGGTGCTAGATATGCAGCAACTTCTCGCACTTTTGGAAAAAACCCCCAGTCGCTTTATTCCCCTGGGTGATGGTCAATTTTTAGCTTTAACCCAAGCTTTTCGCAAACGTCTCGACGAATTACGGATGTTTTCGGAAAAACACGGGAAAGGTATGCGTTTTCACCCCTTAGCCACATTGGGGTTAGAGGATTTTGTAGATGAGGTAGGTAAACTAAAAGCAGATAAACATTGGAAGGAACATATTCAGAAACTCAAAGAGGTAAAAGACCTCCAACCAGAACTCCCATCTACCTTTCAAGCCGAATTACGGGACTATCAAATGGATGGTTTCTGTTGGTTAGCACGTTTAGCACATTGGGGTGTGGGTGCTTGTTTAGCCGACCAAATGGGATTGGGTAAAACCGTCCAAGCATTGGCTGTTATCCTCAGAAATGCCCATGCAGGACCAACTTTAATTATTGCCCCTACTTCCGTGTGTATGAATTGGGTGAGTGAAGCGCAAAAATTCGCCCCAACTCTGAATATTATGCAATTTTCCGGTGCGAACCGCCAAAAATTATTGGATGGGTTACAACCATTGGATATGTTGGTATGTAGCTATGGGCTATTGCAGCAAGAGGAAGTAGCTCAAATGCTCTCTCAATTGCAGTGGCAAACGATTGTATTGGATGAAGCCCAATCAATTAAAAATATGGCTACTAAACGTTCCCAAGCAGCCATGAACCTGAAAGCTAATTTTAAACTGCTGACTACGGGGACTCCTATTGAAAATCATTTAGGTGAATTGTGGAATTTATTTCGGTTTATTAATCCTGGCTTATTAGGTTCTTTTGAAAGCTTTAATCAACGCTTTGCAAATCCCATTGAGAGATATCAAGATAAACAAGCACGTAATAAACTGAAAAAACTTATTCAACCATTTTTATTACGACGGACAAAAAATCAGGTGTTGTCAGAATTGCCTTCCCGGACGGAAATTCTGCTTCATGTGGAGTTAAGTAAAGAGGAAAAGGCATTTTATGAAGCGTTGCGTCGTCAAGCTATATCTAAATTAACCGAAAGTAATGCAGATGCAGGACAGAAACATTTGCAAGTGTTAGCGGAGATTATGAAACTACGTCGCGCTTGCTGTAATCCTAGTTTGGTGATGCCTGATACTGAGTTATCCAGTTCTAAGTTACAGCTTTTTGGTGAGGTGCTGGGTGAACTTCTGGAAAATCGCCATAAGGCTTTGGTATTTAGTCAGTTTGTTGATCATTTACATATCATCCGCGATTATCTGGAGAAGCAAAGTATTAAATATCAATATTTAGATGGTAGTACCCCAATGGCGGAACGGAAAAGAAGCGTGGATGCCTTTCAAGCTGGGGATGGGGATGTTTTTCTCATTAGTCTCAAAGCCGGGGGTACAGGACTGAATTTGACTGCTGCTGATTACGTGATCCATACAGACCCTTGGTGGAATCCTGCTGTGGAAGATCAAGCATCTGACCGCGCTCACCGCATTGGGCAACAGCGTCCGGTGACAATTTATCGCTTGGTGGCTAAGGATACTATTGAAGATAAAATTGTGGAGTTGCATCACCATAAGCGAGATTTGGCGGATAGTCTCTTGGAAGGTACTGATATGAGTGGTAAGATATCAACTGAGGCTTTGCTGCAATTAATTCATGAAGGTTAACTTCTCAAGTATAGTAGAATACTCTTACGCAAGAGTGAAATACTTATTATCACTCAGTTTCGGAGATTCATGATGTCCTAACCGTCTTGGCTACAACTACACTATATATAAAAATCCTACACTAGTTTAGAACTGAGGTTTTATAACCAAAACTGCTTATCACCTTCTAGCAAACTAGGGCGAATACCTTGCAAACGAAGATAGGCCATACGATCAGAACCATATAATGGCATAGGTAAACGAGGTTCTTTCAAAGCTCCATGATGTAAAAGCGTTAGTTTTAGGGTAGTTTCTAAAACACTTTCAATGGGAACTTGGTGTCCTTGTTCATGAATCGTTAAACGTAGAGGACGAGCTAAACCGACTTCATCAGGAACTTTAGTTGTCACCAAAACTGCTTCACGAGATGACAGACGAAGCGCTAAACCTTGTGGAGGTGCTATAACTTTTTTTTCCTTTTCTATTTTCTCCCTTAACGGGTGACAAGGCGGTTGAAGATAAGATGTGGCAATAATTTGAGAAAATAAGGGGGTAAAAAATAGAGGCAAAGAAGCCCCCGAAGCAAAAAATGTTACCACAATCATATCAAACAATTTTCCGAAAGCATTTGAGTGAACAGCAGTATTTGACACTAGAGATATTGTTGTTATTAATACAGGCTCATCGCCAGGTAA
>JANMEE010000343.1:0-9488 GCA_031376645.1 Dolichospermum sp. OTE_75_concoct_329_sub
GCAAGACTTACACTAAGAAGAAGAGCCAACCAAAGGAAATGCTACTGCTAAAACTCGTTACAGCACTTCCTTTGTGTTATGAGGTACAAGAACCCCACCCCCAACCCCCTCCCCGCAAGCGATGAGGGGGCTAAGATGTACCTCATAAAAGCGAAAACCGCTGTAATTTGATTGCTATTTCATTAAAAAACTCAGTTTAAATATGATGTTTAAACTGAGTTTTTCTATATGGTAAAATTTTCGATTTTTAGAAAATTTGAGGATTTTGATTTTCAGATGTTTTCTCAATCAAACCCCAAAAATCTATAAACTAGGAGGCAGAATCAATTTATTAATTTGATGAATCACACCGTTACTACCTTGGATATCCGCTTGAGTTATTTTTGCATCATTGACCATTACACCAGTGGCTTGATCAACTTTGACAGTAATAGGATCTCCTTGTAAACTTTTTACTTCTCCAGATTTTAGATCGCTCGAAAGTACCTTACCAGAGACTACATGATAGGTTAAAATCTTTAGTAAAACTTCTTTATTTTCTGGCTTTAACAAATCGTTGACTGCATTTTGTGGTAATTCCGCAAATGCTGCATCTGTAGGGGCAAAAATGGTAAAAGGACCAGTCCCTTGTAAAGTTTTTTTAAGTCCCGCTGCATCTAAGGCTTTGAGAAGGGTCTTAAAAGATCCATTAGCTTGAGCCAAATCTACCAAATTTCTGGTTTCTTTGATTTTAGTTATGGGTGTTGTTGGGGGAGATTGGATAGTAGGAATTTCTATTTCTGACTCCGTGGGTTTGGTGACAGGTGGCATTTTACTAGGTTTTTTGCTACGATTGTAGGGTGGTTCGTTGAAAATACTTGGCTTGGGATTGCGAACTTCTTTTGCTGGAGATGGGATAGTAGTCAAAAGACTAATACTAATTAATCCCGTAATAGCAGTGATTCTGGTCAATAATTTGCTGTAATTAGCTTTCATAAATTTTGTTTGTACTGATTGCATACAAGTTATATCAAGATTTATAACATTTTGCCAATTAAAAAAATTTCTTTACTTAGTGAACAAGAACTTTATCAAAAATTAGGTAACACTATCGAAGAATTTGGGAAAATTTTCCACTGGATCGGCGGCAACTCAACCCAAAGAATGATAAATTAACAGGAAAAATGCTAAGAATTAAAGATACAATTATAAAATTGACAATCAATCAAGTTGCAAAATATACAATATGCTAGAACTATATCAGTGGGAACTATCTCAATTTTCCGAAAAAGTCCGGCTAATTCTTGATTATAAAGGGCTAGAGTATCGCAAAATTGAAGTTACACCAGGAATTGGACAGTTAGAATTATTTCGGATGACTGGACAGAAACAAGTTCCAGTGCTAAAAGATGGCAACAGATATATTGCTGATTCTACAGAAATTGCTAAATATTTAGATTCAGAATACCCAGATCGGCCACTGATACCAACAGATCCCAAAAAACGCGCTTTGACTTTATTATTAGAAGATTGGGCAGATGAGTCAATCGGTGTTAAAGGTAGAAAAGCTTTATTTGCAGCTATTAGTCAAGATCAAAATTTTCGTAAGTCGTTGTTACCAGTTTCAACTCCAGATATTCTCAGAAGTTTTGTAGAAGGTGTTCCTGGTGATTTTCTGTCTGCACTCGGTTTTGGTGTAGGTTTTACGACCGATGTGGTAAATGCGGCTATTACCAGCTTAAAACAAGATTTAGATATTATTACCCAATTGTTGGTAGGTAGTCCTTATTTAACAGGTGATGAACCGACATTAGCTGATCTAACAGTAGCTAGTTTGTCAATACTTTTGAAGTTTCCTGATGGTGCTTACTTAGATTTACCAGTATCTCTCAGAGGAAAGGGGTTATCTAGCATAACTAATAATCCTGAGTATGAGGCATTTTTCGCCTGGCGCGATCGCATCTACTTACAATTTAGAAAACCATTACCAGGAATCACACCACCAACAGGAAATGCACCCACAAGCATTCAAATTGATTAAGTTACTGGTTATTAGTCATTAGTTATTAGTTATGAAAGAAATAACCAATGACCACAATGACCAATGACCAATGACCAATGACCAATGACCAATGACCAATAACCAATGACCAATAACCAATGACTAATGACCAATAACCAATGACTAATGACCAATGACTAATGACCAATGACCAATAACCAATGACCAATAACCAATGACCAATGACCAATGACTAATGACCAATGACTAATGACCAATAACCAATAACCAATGACCAATGACCAATGACCAATGACCAATAACCAATGACTAATGACCAATAACCAATGACCAATAACCAATGACTAATGACCAATAACCAATGACCAATAACCAATGACTAATGACCAATAACCAATGACTAATGACTAATGACTAATGACAAAATTAACATGAATTTGGGACAACCATTAGGTTCAGTTATTGAAGGTTCTCTAACTGGGGGTTTGGAAGTTAGATTACATCCAGATATATCTGTCGAAGATATGCGGGTGGGTAAATTTCTTGTGGTACAGGGGATGCGGTCGCGTTTTTTCTGTATGCTAACAGATGTATCCTTAGGGATGGCAAATGACCGCATTACAGCTAGTCCTCCCAATTGGGAAGATAGTTTTTTACGCGAAGTCTTAGCAGGTAGCGGTACTTATGGGATGATCAACCTAGCGCCCATGTTGATGTTTACCCCTGAATCACTAGAACCTAGTTTTTCTAGTAATGGCAAATTCCCTAATTCTTTTATACCATCGTCTACTGGTTTAGCCTCCTTTCAACCCCAAACCAGTACGACAATGGAATTATTACCTGTTAAAACTATTCCTAGTCACTTCAGCCAAGTTTACGAAGCGAGCGTTGAGGATTTCCGTAAAGTGTTTGGTTGGGAAGACGATCCTCAACGCAACAACTTTTCTATCGGTAAACCCTTAGACATGGATGTACCGATTTGTATTGATTTAAACCGCTTTGTCGAACGAAGTAACGGGATTTTTGGTAAATCTGGGACTGGTAAATCTTTTCTGACTCGCTTAATTTTAGCTGGTGTTATTCGCAAAAATGCGGCGGTTAACTTGATTTTTGATATGCACTCGGAATATGGTTGGGAAGCAGTCGCAGAAGGAAAAAACGTCAACACGGTTAAGGGCTTAAAACAGCTATTTCCCGGGCAAGTAGAAGTTTACACACTTGATCCAGACTCAACCAAGCGTCGAGGAGTTAGGGACGCACAAGAACTCTATCTTAGCTATGAACAAGTTGAAGTTGAAGATATTAAATTATGTAATCGTGATTTAGGACTTTCCGAAGCGGCTTTAGATAATGCCAATATCCTCTTTACAGAGTTGGGTAAATCTTGGATTACTCAATTACTAAATATGAGTAATGAAGATATTGAGATGTTTTGTGACGAAAAACGCGGACACAAGGGCTCGATCATGGCATTACAGCGTAAATTGTTTCGCTTAGACAGTTTAAAATATATGCGTAGTGCTTGTCCGCAAAATTATATTAAAAATATCGTTCAATGTCTGGAAGCTGGAAAAAACGTAGTTATTGAATTTGGTTCTCAATCAAATATGCTCTCATATATGTTGGTGACAAATATGATTACCAGACGGATACATGAGCATTATGTCAAAAAAGCTGATAAATTTCTCCAAAGTAAAAATCCTTTAGATCGTCCTACGCCACTAATGATTACAATAGAGGAAGCACACCGCTTTCTTGACCCCGGTGTGGTACAAAGTACAATTTTTGGAACTATTGCTAGAGAACTGCGGAAATACTTTGTCACACTTTTGGTAGTTGATCAACGACCGTCAGGGATAGATAATGAAGTTATGTCCCAGATTGGTACTCGCATTACGGCTTTGCTGAATGACGAGAAAGATATTGACGCTATTTTTACTGGTGTATCTGGTGCGGGTGGTTTACGCTCAGTCTTAGCTAAGTTAGACTCTAAGCAACAGGCTTTAATTTTAGGTCATGCTGTTCCTATGCCAGTGGTTGTGCGTACCCGTCCTTATGATTCCACCTTTTACGCCGAAATTGGTGCTACAGCTTGGGAAGAAAAGTCAGACGAAGAAGTATTCACTGCTGCTGAACTAGCAAAAGCAGACTTAGGATTTTAGTTCAATAAACAACCGTCAACCGTCAACCGTCAACTTCGTAACATCTCTCCATTGTACAAGTAATTCAAGTTCGGTTATCCGGCTACTTGAAGGCAACTTGAGAGGGAGTTTTCACGTCACTATGGTTATACCAGAATAGTTTTCAGAAATTAAAGAGAAATAGTTATCAAATTTTTGCTTTGATTACTGAAATATTTATTATCTGGGAACTTTACTATTGACTCTGTTTGTCGTAACATAAAACCAAAGCAAACTCATACTGACTCCGTTTTTAAGACAGATAGTAGATAATTAAAAAAAAATAATTCTGGAAAACGTCCTTCTCAGCTTGTGTTAAAACTCCAAAGTTATAGGGAAGCGAGGAAATCTATTTTTAGAAATTGCAAAACCTTCATAAAGGCTGGATCAATGTAATTGCTGATGGTATATTCCCGTATTCTAGTGATGTATATTGTAAGTTTACGAATTGCCTTTGTGAGAAAAATATTGATTATGTTTAAAAAGTAGAGGATAAAAGCACCAATGCCTACAGCTAAAAATCATACAGAAAATGTCAATGCCAAATTCACAGCGGATATGGTGCGGACTTATTTGCGAGAAATTGGACGTGTACCTTTGTTAAGCCGTGAGCAAGAGATTATTTATGGTAAACAGGTACAGCAAATGATGGCGCTGCTAGAAGCTAAAGAGTCTTTAAGCAAGGAAATCGATCATGAACCTAGTCTATCAGAATGGGCTGCCCGTGTTGAACAATCGGAAACAGAACTAAATCATTTGATGACTCAGGGTAAACGAGCCAAGCAAAAAATGATTGAAGCGAATTTGCGCTTGGTTGTAGCTATTGCGAAAAAATATCAAAAGCGCAATATGGAATTTCTGGATTTAATTCAGGAAGGAACTTTGGGATTAGAACGAGGTGTGGAGAAATTTGATCCTATGCGGGGTTATAAGTTCTCAACCTATGCTTACTGGTGGATTCGTCAAGCAATTACCAGAGCGATCGCTCAACAAGGACGAACAATTCGCTTACCAATCCATATTACCGAGAAATTGAACAAAATTAAAAAAGTTCAACGGGAATTAGCGCAAACGTTAGGAAGATCACCCTCACCTACAGAAATCGCCAAAGAACTAGAGTTAGAACCTGCTCAGATTCGTGAATATCTGAATATGGCGCGTCAACCAGTCTCTTTAGATGTGCGTGTCGGTGAGAACCAGGATACTGAATTGCAAGAAATGCTGGAAGATGACGGTCCTTCCCCTGAGTATTACACTACTCAAGAATTCTTACGTCAAGATTTGAACAATCTACTTGCAGAACTCACACCCCAACAGCGCCAAGTTGTAGCCTTACGTTTTGGGTTAGAAGATGGAAATGAACTGTCTTTGGCGAAAGTCGGTGAACGGTTAAATCTCAGCCGGGAACGAGTCCGTCAACTAGAGCATCAAGCTCTTGCACATTTACGTCGCCGTCGAGCTAATGTCAAAGAATACATCGCCAGCTAGAAATGCTAACGCGCAACATTGTATTTCAAAGCATCTCTCTTGGTGATGCGCCTCCTGAGTCCAAAACAGGGGGCGATTTTTTTTGGTAGGAAACAAGAAGGGTTTTTAATTTATTTAATTTATTTTATTTTGCGAAATTGGTGAATTATCAGTTGTATTTACTTTTAGTTCCACACCAAAATTAAACAGATGAGATATATACCAAAAATTCACAATCACGATGACAAAGTATAAAAGTTTTCAATCTTTATTTTACATCCCCCAATTGGATGATTTTGTTATGTGAAGTATAAATTTATTAACTAATGATAATCTGCAATTATTCCCTAAAATCATATAAACAGAGAGTTTTTGCTGAATTTGAAATTAAATATATAGATAAAACTTTTGAGGGAATCTTCTGTAATTACTATTTAGTTATTATCGCAGGGATCCAGGAAACAACCATACTTAACTTTATTGCGGGAGAAATCCGGTGCTTAATCATATTTCCAAATTAATGACTTCCAGCAAACTTCAATTTCCCGTCGTTGGCTTGATTATTTCTATTGGTGTTTTAGGTATTAATTATTCTAGTCAACAACATTACAAACTACTCTCATCAACAGCCTTGGCTGCTAATTATGTAGTACCTCACAATCAAAGTCAGATTAACTCTGATCCGGCTCTTTTATCACAAGTTAAAGAGATAAAACAGGAAAACATTCAACAATCACCCATTAACAATTATTATCAGGTATCTACTGGTAGATTGACAGAAAATATCACTACATTATCTACCAATACAAGGGAATTAGATAAAAAAGGAAAAGTTGAATTTCCAGAACAAGATGGGATTTATCTTTATGGACAATCAGCGACACCAAATCAATTAGGACAAGGTTATATTCTTTTTCAAAAACAGCAAAGTAAAATCATTGGAGCTTTGTATGTTCCTCAATCCGAATTTAGTTGTTTTCAAGGGACTTTGGCTAAGTCAGGAGAATTAGCAATGACGGTGAAGAGTTCCCCTGGTGAAGTCGGTGCAATTGAGGTTTCTACAAGTAGCACAATACCTAAAATCAGTGATGATCAGTCAACAAGTTATGCTCATTCAATCAGTTTACAAGACTATCATCAACTAAATTCTTTGAGTGCTAACGATAGAGAAATATTGCAAATGTGTAAACAAGACGCTAATGGTGTTAGGTAAGCTTTTACATCATGATCCCTTTGATCGTCTTTTAATTTGTCAATCTTTAGAGCATGATTTAATGATGATGATAGAAGATAAAGCAATTATTTCCTATCCGATGGCTAAAGTTTTTTGAATATTTACAAATCCCATTAATACTCAATTCCTGCTTGAGCTTTCACACCTTGATCCTTAAAAGGATGCTTAACTAATGTCATTTCAGTGACTAAATCTGCCTTTTCAATCAATGCCGGTGGTGCGCCTCTTCCTGTGAGAATTACGTGCTTGTCTGCTGGTTTTTCGGCTAAACCTGCTAATACTTCTTCAACTTGTAAATAACCCAATTTGAGAGCAATATTAATTTCATCTAAGAGGACTAATTTAAAATCGGGGTTCTTGATAAATTCTAGGGATTTTTCCCAAGCAGCAGCGGCTTTATCGAGATCACGATCACGATCTTGGGTTTCCCATGTAAAACCTTCACCCATTGCATGAAATTCTAGTTGGTTTTCCCAATGACTAAAAGCGCGTTTCTCTGCTGGTTCCCATGCGCCTTTGATAAATTGAACTATTGCTACTCTATGTCCATGTCCAAGCGATCGCAATACCATTCCCAAAGCCGCAGTAGTTTTACCTTTACCATGACCAGTATTGACAATAATTAAGCCTTTTTCGGGGATGGCTTTAGCTATGCGTTGATCTTGGACTTCTTTCCGTCGCTGCATTTTTTGACGATATTTTTCATCAGTTTGGGATGATGATATTACTTCATCAATTAACCGGGAAATTTCTTGATCTGGATTTAATTCTTCCGGTGTATCGTTTTTCATTTTTTTTTAATGCTTCTACAATTAAGAGAGCTTCTATTATATGCTTAAGCCTGCGGCTATCGCACGATTTGCTTCTAATAACAAATACAGTACCAATTTTCTCCTCCTAGGATAGCTTGTATTGATTACCTAAGGAGGCTTCTAGCGATCGCCGTCCTAGAGAGTGACAGAAAAGGGTGAGGATATCCACCGATTTAAGGATTAACAGGATGAGCAAGACAACTAGCGATCGCCGGGCGGAATTTAGAATTTAGAATGAATACAGCATAAGCTTTTCACAGATTTGGATGTAAATCCGAGGACTAATTGCTAAACTATTCTCTTCCTTTCAAGCTCTTATAACTGGTCAAAGCTAACATTACCCCAGAAATGGGAGTTGGTTTTTCAGGTTTCCTTTTCAAAAAACCTGACTAAAATTTAAGATTCAATGCCTTTATTACCGCTCGTGTCGCTTCCCTTTCAGGTCTAAAGACACTGAACTTTACGCTTACCGGGTAATCTTATGATTGATTATCTACAACATGATGATCGCGGGAAATCACAAACCTATTGGCTACTGTTTCTGGCTGAATTGCAGAAAGAATAACATGACTAGAATCAGTGATAATCACCGCCCTAGTCCGTCTTCCATAGGTAGCATCAACCAGTTGACCTCTATCCCTAGCATCGGTGATAATCCGTTTAATAGGAGCAGATTCTGGACTAACTATCGCAACGACTCTGTTGGCAGAGACGATATTACCAAACCCGATATTGATTAATTGAATTTCCATAAAAAAATTTCAGCTAAACGAGAAATGAAAAGCTTGTAGTAAACTTATTTCCATGTTATCGCTAAAGAATGGGAGTTACAACGACTTAAACCATGTTAATTTGAGTTTTTTCATAATTAACGCTTTTTTTTAGCTGTATTATCAATCAAATCTCCTAAAAATATTCCCTATGATATATGCAGAATCATAGCGATAGAACCTATGCACCTCGCATTCAGCAAGCAATTTAAGATAAAAAATAATATCGGTGACAAAATAGACAAAGGAATTGCACAATAAGTTTTTGTCTATAACGGTTCTCCGTGGGATGAAATACAATTGAGGGCAGGGAAACCCCGCCTGACAGGTGTAGGTTTTTTACAATTGGGTTTTATGCAGGACTTGGAAGACAAGGAAGGAAAGTAGACAAGGGAGTATGAAGAGAAAGAACTGGAAAATTCTGCCCGATATGTTCCCTGTGGGCGCAATAATCACTTGTTACCACGGAAACTGTTTTGATAACTCAAAGATTTTCATTGCTGCATTAAACGCTTTTTGATATATCACTAAATCTTCAAATCTTCATGGGTTTTAATTCTTCTTTGTTTTTCTTCCTTGTCCACTTTCCCTCCTTGTCTGCCAAGTCTGGCCCCTATTATAAATCTCAATGTAAAAAACCTACACCTGTTAGGGAAACCCCGCCCCTACAGGGTTTGTAATTTAATGACTGTATCTCATCTAAATGTATACCGCTATATCCGTGAGTTGAATGGAAGATTTAATCTCTACTTTCAACGGGGTTGTCACCCCGTCAATAGCCTTAGTTTATACTCAAAACTTCTGGAACACTGACTTTTGTAATCCTGTAAGGGTTTAGCACTGCTAAAACCCACCAGGGGATTGCGGGAAGGCTGGGAGCCGCGTCTCTTTAGAGCGCGGGGGAAAGCCTACCCGTGCGGTTTTAACCGCTTCCAATATTCTCAACCATGATGCGGGTCATTAATATATCTTTCTATTGTGTCGGCGGCAACATTCCCCGCAGTTGAAAAGAAATAGCTACTA
>JANMEE010000010.1:0-11933 GCA_031376645.1 Dolichospermum sp. OTE_75_concoct_329_sub
ATGTCATTCCCGCAAAAGCGGGAATCCAGATTGTCTTATGGAACATAAATAATTTCTGGATTCCCCTTCCCCGTTTTCACGGGGACAAGCTTCAGGGGAATGACATGAAAACAGGATCAATCATTCTATGGAGTTCTCTTATACTCCACACCCTACTAAATTCACTACAGTATATTCTCGCATAACATAAAAGATTATACAAATAGTAAAAATACAATAACAAAGATTTGATACATTTATGATCATTTCTTAATGCAAATTCTTACAGATTTGATTCCGTAGCAGTCAAAGAACCAAAATTTGAAATTGATGGTGTATTTTTACCTCCAGAAAATGATGCTCCAGGAGTAGTATATTTTTGTGAAGTACAATTCCAAAAAGATGAATTACTGTACGAACGAGTATTAGCTGAATCTGCGCTATATTTTTACCGCAACCGTGCTAGATTTAGTGATTGGCAAGCAGTAATCATTTATCCATCTCGGAACATCGAACAAAAGGATATTTATGCACTTCGGGCATTTCTCAACAGTGACCAAGTACATCGGGTATATTTAGATGAATTGGGGGATATTCATCAATTACCTATATGGGTATCAGTGATGATACTAACAACTTTAGAAGAAAGTGCAGCCCCAGAAACAGCCAGGTATTTATTAAGTAGAACCAACGAAGAAATACCATCATTATCAAGTCGCGTCATAATAGAGATGGTTACCACTATTATGATGTACAAGTTTGAAAACCTAAATCGTCAAGAGGTAGAATCTATGTTAGGAATCACACTTAAAGAAACGCGAGTTTATCAGGAAATTAAAGAAGAAGGAATCAAAGAAGGAATCAAGGAAGGAATTAAAGAAGGAATCAAGGAAGGAAGAAAAGAGGGACGAGAGGAAGCAACTGTTAATTTAGTTATTCGACAGTTGATTAAGCGATTTGGAAAAGTATCCAAGAAAATACGCACTTCCATTTCTAGCTTACCATTAGATAAGTTGGAAGATTTGAGTGAAGCATTATTGGATTTTACTAGTTTGGATGATTTACTGGCATGGTTAGCAAAATCTGAAGATTAAAGTTTTATAGCAAATTTTATCTGCATTTTCTCCGTATCCTTTGTACTAATCAATGGCTTGCCCAACAAGATAAACAAAGGATGAAATAGCGATCGCATTAACTATTCATTCTTCTCATTGCTGAGAGAGAAGGATACTTTTTCTTTTCAATAAGTAATTGACGCTCTAATACACGAGGTTGATCATTAAATCCTAAAATCCTAGCTGTTACTTGTCCTATACTGTTAAGAGACTTCCAATTAAAAAAATATCCTAAAATTTTTTGTGGTGCGGGCATCTGGTCCCCTAATAATACAAGGAGGGAACCAGATGCCCATCCCACAAAATTGGATAATCTTTTTTGTGGAGTTCTCTAAGAGGTTCAATAGTAGAATCATTCAGTTTAAAATGTTCTCTCCAATTATCCCAACGCGGATGATAAAAACGCACAAATTCTTTTTTTTCTAAAATAATTGAACCAATATCACTTCCTTTAAACCGATTACAATAAACACAACAATAAGCCAGATTATCTATATTTGATGAACCACCATGTTTGATACTAATAATATGATCAATGGCACATCCTAAAATGGTATCATGTTCAGAAATAAGACAATATTCACATAAATCATCTGCTCTTTTTGCAACTAAACGGCGAACTTCTACATTCAAATAGGGACTTCTGCTATTAGCCACACAATTCATTCTGAGGTGGACTTAGGAGCAACGCTAATAGTTTAAACCCGCCTGAGAGGAATTCATTTCCAATCTAAACCCGTCTGGGAATGAATTCCCAGTCTAATAACGAAAGCCGGCTCAAAGATTGTTATTGTGTTTTGTCTATAAAATCAAATTAAGCCTCAACCGATACCATGCGTTTTTTAGCAAGATGGTTTTTGCGGACTTTAGCAGCACCAAAACAAAAACCTAATGTTGCTATTCCCACAGCCGAGTTAAGCTCAAAAGGAACAGGTGTTGCAGCAGTGAATTGTGTTGTAGAGTTGGATACATCAACATAATTAAAGTTGCTATCGGCATCAGTTAACTGGCTAAAGTATCCACTATTTTCACCTGTTCCCAAGAAAAGGCTATAAGCAGATGATGAAGAGCCAAAAAATGCATTAGCAAAAGTGATATTACCACTGGTAACGGTAAAAGCATTACCACCTTCAGAAGAACCCACAAAAATATAATCAGAAAAGAGTCCTTCACCACCAGGACTAGATGTAACCGTTGCTGTAATTCCTGGTCCAGCGTTATCACCGTCCACCAAACCGCTTAATGTTCCTGTAACGAACCCGTTACTACCTCCATTCACATCCTGAAACCGAAAAGTAAAATTAAGAGCATGAGCAGGGGCAGCACCTAGCAACATAGACACAGCAAATCCTGTTACAGTAAAGGTTTTAGCGATTATGGGGGGTAGAAATTTTCATTTTTATCATGATTGTCAAATCCTCATATTTGCCTGACTCCATGAGTTTACTCTAAGTGCGTAGTGAAAACAAGCACTAAAATAATTATTGATTATCTAGAAAAAATACTGAAAAAACCAGATCCCCGACTTCTTCAAGAAGTCGGGGATATTAAAATCAAAATTTCAATTCTTTAGTTTATATAAAATCACATTTAAGTTATGAAATTCCCTTTCTAAGATAGAAGCAGGAACATAACCTCACAGCAAATTCTAGAAAATAACCAATATGACTCAAATATCAGAATCTTTAGATTTGTCCACAGATAAAGCTCTAGATCGTGATTGTACAACATTATCCCGCCACGTCCTCCAACAACTACAGAGTTTTGGACCAGATGCCCAGGATTTAAGTGCGCTGATGAATCGCATTGCTTTAGCAGGTAAACTAGTAGCTCGGCGTTTGAGTCGCGCTGGTTTAATGGAAGGGGTTCTCGGATTTACTGGAGAAGTCAATGTCCAGGGAGAATCCGTGAAAAAGATGGATGTTTACGCTAATGAAGTATTTATTTCTGTCTTCAAGCAAAGTGGTTTAGTCTGTCGTCTGGCTTCCGAAGAAATGGAAAAACCCTACTATATTCCCGAAAACTGCCCCATTGGTCGCTATACTCTTCTTTATGACCCCATTGATGGCTCATCCAACACAGATAACAATCTCAGTTTAGGTTCTATTTTTGCCATTCGTCAGCAAGAGGGAGAAGACCTTAATGGTGAAGCTAAGGACTTACTTACAAATGGACGTAAGCAATTAGCAGCGGGATATATTCTCTATGGACCAAGCACCATGCTGGTTTATACCATAGGTACAGGAGTCCATTCCTTCATTCTTGATCCTAGTTTGGGTGAATTTATTCTCTGTCAAGAAAATATCACCATGCCAAATCACGCCCCCACTTATAGCGTTAACGATGGTAACTTTTGGCAATGGGATGAATCTTTTAGAGAATATATCCGTTATGTTCATCGCACGGAAGGTTATAGTTCCCGTTACAGTGGGGCAATGGTGAGCGATATTCACAGAATTTTATTACAAGGTGGAGTATTTCTCTACCCAGGAACACTACAAAAACCAGAAGGTAAATTACGTCTGTTATATGAAACTGCTCCTTTAGCATTTTTGGTTGAACAAGCTGGGGGGATAGCGACCACAGGAACAATGGATATTTTAGATGTAGTTCCCACTAAACTACATCAACGCACACCGTTAATTATTGGCAGTAAAGAAAATGTGGATAAGGTGATGTCTTTTATCAAAATAGGTAATTAGACAAAACTCTGATTAATTAAAAATCAAACTTCATGTTCTCAATAGAACAAATAACCGAAAAATAGTCGGTTTTAACCGACTTTAGCTATTAGACAGGGAATTTATTCCCTGGATTCCTGGATTCCTGGATTCTGATTATGTACTTATATATCTGCAATATGCTGTCCGTGTTCTTTCTGTGTCATTCATGAACTCTTTACAAGCTAAAGTCAAGCTATTGTCACCTGTAAAGGGGATTGGGAATTAGGGACTAGGTAATTTTCCTTCCTTCTCCTGACTCGGTGACTGGGCGCAAGCCCTGCGCCCCTACCTCAGTGACGCGGTGTTTATCACCCCAATCCAAAATCCAAAATCTAAAATCTAAAATCCTATGGTCAGTTTGTTAGAAAATCCATTGCGGGCTGGTCTACAACAGCAAGGAATGCCCGAACCACAAATAATTGTCATCTTTGGCGCGTCTGGAGATCTAACCTGGCGGAAATTAGTGCCAGCATTATACAAATTACGCCGAGAAAGACGGATTCCCGCAGAAACAACCATTGTTGGCGTAGCCCGTCGGGAATGGAGTCATGAATACTTCCGTGAGCAGATGCAAAAAGGCATGGAAGAAGCTCACGCTAATGTAGAACTAGGCGAACTGTGGCAAGACTTTTCTCAAGGTTTGTTTTACTGTCCTGGGAATATAGATGACCCAAGCGGCTATCAAAAACTCAAAACCTTATTGGCTGAACTAGATGAGAAACGAGGAACACGGGGAAACCGGATGTTTTACCTTTCTGTTGCCCCCAACTTCTTCCCAGAAGCTATCAAACAACTAGGGTTAGCAGGAATGTTAGATGATGCTGAAAAACATCGTCTCGTGATTGAAAAACCCTTTGGACGTGATTTAGCTTCTGCCCAAAATCTTAACCAAGTATTACAGAAGGTTTGTAAAGAAAACCAAGTTTATCGGATTGACCACTACTTGGGTAAAGAAACAGTTCAAAACTTGCTAGTTTTCCGGTTTGCAAATGCCATTTTTGAACCTTTGTGGAATCGGCAATTTGTTGACCACGTACAAATCACCGTAGCCGAAACCGTAGGTGTTGAAGACCGGGCCGGTTATTATGAAAGCGCCGGCGCACTGCGGGATATGTTGCAAAATCACCTCATGCAGCTTTATTGTTTAACGGCAATGGAAGCGCCCAACGCTATGGATGCTGATAGTATCCGCACAGAAAAAGTCAAAGTGCTACGAGCTACTCGTTTAGCTGATGTGCATAATTTATCAAAATCAGCAATTCGTGGTCAATACAGTGCCGGCTGGATGAAAGGTCAACAAGTGGAAGGGTATAGAAATGAACCGGGAGTTAATCCTGAATCTACCACCCCCACTTATGTGGCCATGAAGTTTATGGTGGATAATTGGCGTTGGAAAGGTGTTCCTTTCTACCTCAGAACTGGCAAGCGGATGCCCAAAAAAGTCAGTGAAATTGCCATTCACTTCCGCGAAGTTCCTTCCAGAATGTTTCCTTCTGCCTCTCAACAAGCAAACCCCAACGTTTTAACGATGCGGATACAACCCAATGAGGGTATTTCCATGCGATTTGATGTGAAAATGCCTGGTGGTGATTTCCGCACTCGTTCCGTAGATATGGATTTTAGCTATGGTTCTTTTGGGATTACTGCTACAAGCGATGCTTATGATCGCCTCTTCCTTGATTGTATGATGGGCGACCAAACTCTATTCACACGGGCAGACGAGGTAGAAGCAGGTTGGCAAGTAGTTACACCAGCCTTATCTGTATGGGATTTACCCGCAGATCCAGCAACTGTTCCTCAGTATGAAGCTGGTACATGGGAACCAGAAGAAGCAGAATCATTAATTAATCAAGACGGCCGCCGCTGGCGCAGACTTTAAGTATTTTAGATTTTAGATTTTAGATTTTGGATTGGGAATTGATCATTGATGGGTTGGAAAATAATTATTACCTATTAATTAACTACTAACCATCACCTCACTTCTAATGCAAAATCTTCAATCTTCAATCTTCAATCTTAAATCCAAAATCCAAAATCCAAAATCCAAAATAGACTATGATTTCCCAAGCACCGACAATTTATTCTTTGCAAGCGCCCAAGGATGTTTCCCTCACTGAAATTGAGGTGGAACTCAATAAAGTTTGGCAAAGTTATGGTATTCAAGGGGAAGACGGTGGTTTACCCGCTGCTACCCGCGCTACAACATTTACTTTGGTGGTTTACGAACCTGAAGAAACCCAGTATTTGTTAACTGCTACAGGCTTTTATAATGGTCCGGTTGATGGAATTTTGGGACCACAAACCAAAACAGCATTACAGGAATTACAGAAAAAGCATCATCTTCCAGAAACTGGTAGTGCGACACCAGAAACTCTGACTGCTTTACGGGCAGAATATTTTCAACAGCAGCACACCGGACCAAAAGGAGATAGTCATGGTGCAGCAATGGGTTATACTTCCAGTCCTACCAGTCCCACCATTGCTGATGAAATTGCGATTCGTAACCCTTGCCGGATCATTGCTTTATGTCCCATTGCTGGGGATGATGAAGGGGTAAAGGCACAAGTTTCTGCCTATTGTCCAATTCAAAAGCAGTCTTCTAGCACTCTTATTTGCTGCGAGTATATTACTCTCACTGGGACTGCTGCGGCTTTAGAACGCATTGGCGGCATGATTCCCGCTTTGTTAATTGGTGGTTTACCTAAGTTCCTCTGGTGGAAAGCTACACCTGATGCTGCTAACCCTTTGTTTAAACGATTAGCAGCAGTTTGCAATAATGTCATTGTTGATTCTTGCAACTTTAATACACCAGAAGATGATTTACTCAGCTTGCAACGGTTAGTAGAATCTGGTATACCTTTGGCTGATTTGAATTGGCGGCGCTTATCAGCATGGCAAGAGTTGACTGCACAAGCTTATGATGCTCCTGCGCGTCGTGCTGCGCTCAAAGACGTTGATTGTGTCAATATTGATTATGAAAAAGGTAATGCTGCTCAAGCTTTGTTGTACTTGGGTTGGCTGGCTAATCGCTTAGAATGGCAGCCAGTTTCCTATCAACACGAAACCGGTGATTATGACATTACCACCGTTCAATTCTTGTCTCAAGACCAAAGACACATAGAAGCTGAGTTAGCTGGTGTTCCCATTGCTGATATGGGGGAAATTATCGGTGATTTAATTGGTTTACGCTTGAGTTCTACTAATATTCAAGCTAATTGTGGAACTGTGATTTGTTCGGAAACTGGCGGTTGTATGCGAATGGAAACTCATGGTGGCGCTCAATCTTCTGGGTTGTTCCAACAAGTAACTTCTCTTGCGGAACAAAAGGCAGAAGCGTTGTTAAGTCAACAGGTACAACGCTGGGGACGTGAGGCTTTATTTGAGGAAAGTCTGGCTATAATTGGCGAGACTATTAAGCTACGGAAATAGTTAATTGGTAATTTTCCTCGTTCCCAGTCTCTGACTGGGAATGCCATTTAAAGGCTCTGCCTCCAAGATTTGTTATCCTCGATTTTCATCAATTAATTTAATTTTAGGCGATCGCATTGATAAAAAATATCAAATATGTAGGGCGCTTAAATTGCATAACCTAAATAAAACTAAATATTGTGGGGTGCTGACAGGTGTAGGTTTTTAATATTCTCTGTAAAGGCAAGACCAGAATAAAGGCAAGACCAGGAAGACAAGGAGGATTTTATCCACAAAATACTCAATTTATGGTTTGTTTTATGACCAATCATCCATTTTTTGTCCAGTTTTCCTCCCTTGTCACCTTGTCTTGTCCTCTTCCCAAGTCTTCTCCTCAAGACAATGTAAAAAACCTATACTTGTCAGGGCATCTCTGCCCCCCAATATTTAAATTAGGTGCGTTTTAGCCTATTTCATCACTCCCTTGTGCAGATTTATGTTTATCCAACTTCAGCATTAACACACCCAAAGGAGGTAGACACAAATCTAAAGTATAAGGACGATTGTGTAAAGACCAATCATCAGTCCACTTACCGCCTAAATTGCCCATATTACTACCGCCATACTGACGGGCATCACTGTTAAATAACTCAGTATAAAAGCCCTGTTCTGGCACACCAATGCGATAATGAGAATGGGGTTGAGGGGTAAAGTTACAAACTACGACAATAAATTCATCAGAATTTTTGTCACGACGGACAAAAGAAGCTACGCTGTGGCGATTATCAGTACAGTCAATCCACTCAAACCCGGCTTGGTCAAAATCTTGAGTATATAAGGCTGGTTCAGAACGGTAAAAATGGTTCAAAGATTGGAAAAAATCTTTCAACTGTCGGTGTGGTTCATACTGTAATAAATTCCACTCTAAATCAGCCCAAGCATTCCACTCATTCCACTGGCCAAATTCCATGCTCATAAACATGGTTTTCTTGCCTGGGTGAGCAAACATATAGGCGAACAAACAACGCACATTAGCTAATTTTTGCCATTCATCACCCGGCATTTTACCAATGATATTACTCTTCCCATGGACTATTTCATCGTGGGACAGAGCTAACATGAAGTTCTCGCTGTGGTTGTACCACATACTAAAGGTGATATTGTTTTGATGGAACTGACGAAACCAAGGGTCCATGCTGAAGTAGTCCAGCATATCGTGCATCCAGCCCATATTCCACTTTAAGTTAAAGCCCAATCCGCCTGTATAGGTAGGCCAAGATACCATTGGCCAAGATGTGGACTCTTCCGCAATAGAAAGCACACCTGGGAAATAACTAAATAGCAAGCTATTAACTTGACGTAAAAAATCCGCTGCTTCTAAATTTTCTCTACCACCATATTCATTAGGTAACCATTCTCCTGCTTCCCGGCAATAGTCAAGATAGATCATGGAAGCAACCGCATCAACGCGAATTCCGTCAATGTGGTATTTATCGAACCAGAATAGGGCATTGGCTACCAAGAAATTACGGACTTCATGGCGATTGTAGTTAAATACTAAAGTCCCCCATTCCTTATGTTCACCTTTGCGGGAATCGGAGTGTTCGTACAAGTGACTACCATCAAAGAATGCTAAACCATGACCATCTTTAGGGAAGTGACCAGGAACCCAGTCTACAATTACGCCAATGTCGTTTTTATGGCATTCGTCCACAAAATACATGAAGTCTTCGGGAGTGCCAAAGCGAGAGGTAGGAGCATAGTAACCCGTAACTTGATAACCCCAAGAACCATCAAAGGGATGTTCCGCAATTGGTAAAAGTTCTAAATGGGTATATCCTAATTTCTTGATGTATGGAATGAGTTTATCTGCTAGTTCCCGGTAAGTCAGAAATCGTGCGCCGGTTTTGAGTTCGGAAACTACAACTACAGCTTCAGTTTCCCCATTCGGTAATTTGGCAGGTTCAGCACTAGCAGCGTGTAACCAAGAGCCTAAATGGACTTCGTACACGGAGATAGGTTGGCTCAGTGGGTCACTGTGTCTCCGCTCTTCCATCCAGTCTGCATCATTCCAGGTGTAGGAATTTAAGTCGGTAACTATAGATGCTGTTTTGGGACGTGGTTCTTGCTGAAAACCGTAAGGATCAGATTTTTCATAAATATGCCCTTCAATATTTTTGATTTCGTATTTGTAATGTTCTCCTACACCTATTTCCGGAATAAATAATTCCCAAACTCCTGTATGTCCTTTCCGCATCTGGTGCTTGCGTCCATCCCACAGGTTAAAATCTCCCAATAAGGAAACGTTGCGGGCATTGGGCGCCCAAACGGCAAAATAAACCCCTTTGACACCATCAACTTCTGTGGGGTGCGCTCCTAATTTCTCGTAAATGCGATGATGGTTGCCTTCACTAAATAAATGGAGATCAAATTCTGTTAAGTGGGCAGAGCGGAAAGCGTAGGGATCATTAACCACCCGCTCATGTTCCCCTTCTTTAATGCGTAACTGATAGTTTTGCAGTTCTGCGGTTTCAATGGTGCATTCAAAAAAATGAGGATCATGCACTGTGTCCATTGGATATTCTTTCCGTTCCTCTGGAACTACTACCCATGCAGCACTTGCATTTGGTAGATAGGCTCGCACTGCCCAAACAGTTTTACCATTTTGCTCAATGAGATGAGAACCCAGAATTTCAAACGGATCGTGATGTTGATTGTGAATGATGCGATTAACCTGTTCAGGGGCGACTGTGGTTATGGACATGAAGCTACCTATGTGATATATGGTAATTGAATAAATCTACTTTTTATCTATGTTCTATTCTTGCATCTTTGTCGCCACCGTTATCCTCTATCGGAATCTGTACTGATTTTTCTTTGTGGTAAAATAAGACTAAGAAACAAGATAGGATCATCATTGACCTACAATGAGGACTTAGGGTGGGAGAATAGAATTGTTGCGATCGCTTACTATCTCCCATTTAGAACCGTTTCTAGCTGAACCAACACAGTTTAATAATCAACTAATTGCCTTACAACTAGCAGTGGCAAGTTATTCCCAAACTCTCACGCACCCGTTGCTGAAGCCGCACAATTGCAACATTAACTGGGCAGGAGAAATCAGTGAAGATGGGCAGAATGTGGTTGAGGAAGTCTGCTTGGCAAAAGAACCGACCCTAGAACCGCGTTTACAAGTTGCAGAAAGCACAGAAGCCCCCATGAGAGGTGTAGGTTTTTTACGAATGTATCTGAAATAGGATATTGTTTAATTTAGAATACTCTAAATGTTTAAAAACGGGAAAAGTTGTAATAATGTTTTGCGTAGTTCCAGCAAGAATATTTTATCTCGGATACCAGAGCTTAGGCGTGGAGGTGGACTTATTTGTATTTGCGCTTGCAATTCGGCATATTTTGCGGGTGTGAGGACTTTCCCATCAATAGGCGATCGCGCTGTTAGAATAATCTCTGTCCGCAATATCTCCTCTGGTATATCTGCTTGTGGTGGTAATGCTATCACTGCTTTACCATTTTGACCGCTTAATCCCACTAAAATGCTAGTGGTAACACTTAAAATAATCAGCAGTATCCGTTTCATCAATTTCTGTTGGAGTCCTGTTTTCTTAATTCTAAATTCTTAAAGTCCTGGTGGTAATGGTTCAGCGCATAGCTGATGAATATTAATAATCCGTTCAAAAACTTGTGGATATTGCTGACGGTAATCAGGAATCAGTGCTAAAGGACTCAATAAAGCCGCCGCTGCAATATCAGCTATACTCAAGCGACTACCCACTAAATAGTCACTTGTTTGCCAATATGCTGATAATACTAACAAAGCATTAGCGAGTCTTTTTCGCGCTAATTTAACGGTAGTATCATTAATTGCATATTGTTGTCTGACTACTCTAATCACCATTTGGCTAAGTAAAGAGGGGTCAATTGCTTTACCCTCATTAGCCCGAAATTGATAATATACAAACCTGGTAGCCGTACCTATACTTTCATCTAACCAATCTTCTAACATCGCTGCCTGAGTTTGCTGCTCTAAATTGGGTAAAAATAAAGTAGGTTCTGGTTGATAGTTTTCTAAAAATTGGAAAATTTCCGTAGAATCAGCAACAGCTTGAGGTTGTCCGACAATTTGGGGTAATAGAACAGGTAATGTTGTTAACCCAGTTAAGGGCTTTACCTTTAAAATATGTAACCCTGGAGTGAGATTTTCAGTTTGATAACTAATTCCTTTATAACCCAATGCCAATCTGGCTTTGCGACAATAATGAGATGTACTAAATTGCAGTAACAACATATATTAATATTATTTTGGTTACTGACAAAACTAACTTGACATTTTTAGGAAACCAAGTCACTCAAATTCTTCAGACAGAATTAAGAAATCAAGCTGGGCGAGAACTAAATCTAGCCCAGAAGCAAAACTTGATAAATGTTCCTGTTTTTACCCAACTTGACAACATTAAGCAGTTGAATCTTTAGTCTTTAGCTACAAATTATCCCAACTTTTTCAGTAGAGTTTTGCAGAAAATAAGATGTCAACTACCCTTGACACTCTCAGGTCTAAAGACACGCTCGATTCTGCGGACAGAGTAAAACTCTCGCTACGACCGTCAAACGTCGTCTACCTAGTCACTCTAAGTCAAGCTTAGGTTTCTATCTACTTTTTTGTTTCTAATACTTTCGGAGTCCATCACTAAGC
>JANMEE010000142.1:0-9492 GCA_031376645.1 Dolichospermum sp. OTE_75_concoct_329_sub
ATACAGCATAAGCTTTTCACAAATTCGGAATGGTTCATTAACTTACGCCGGACTGTACTAGTATTTACACTGACTACACCAAATTCTCAGCATTAAACACCTGCTCAACTGTAATATTCAATTCAGAAAAAGTCCGCGATATAATTTTTTGATCAGCAATAAATACGGTATCTTCATATAATCCTTCTTCTAGGAATAATACAGAAATCTTATTCTCCAATGGATCTACAATCCAATATTCAGGAACTCCTAAAGCTGCATATTCTGAACGTTTAAAACGATAATCTCTTTTTACCGATTCTGGACTAACAACTTATACAATTAATAATGGTGCTGACTCAAACACAGCAGAAGTATTTATTAATTCCTTCGCGTCTTCCATTGTCACCACACACAAATCACTCAACCGCGATTTATTTCTACTCGTTCTTACTCCAGTTTCTCGGAAACACAGCCAAGGTAAAATCAAACGCTTAATTTCTGCTGTCAATGTTGTATCCAAGAAATTGACAATCAAAAAGTGTTCAATTGTGGGTGGGGTAATAATTTCTAAATGTCCATCAACTAGTTCAGACTTAAAACCAGATTCATCGTCATAATTTAAATATTCCTCAAAGGATAGATTTTTTACTAATGTTGTTACCATATTAATAGTCTCCTAGATAATAATTTTATTCTAGCTTATCAGTAAAAAATCTATTATGAATAACGATTTATCTGCTTTACAAGTTCGAGATATTGGTGAACAAGGTCTTTTAGAAAGATTACAACGCTTTTGTCCACCCGACATAATTGGTGATGATGCCGCAGTTTTGGAAACCTTACCAAATCAATCTTTAATTGTTACCACAGATATGCTCATTGACGGCGTGCATTTTAGCGATGTTACCACCTCTCCAGAGGATGCAGGTTGGCGGGCGGCTGCGGCTAATTTATCCGATTTAGCAGCAATGGGAGCAACTCCGGTGGGAATAACTGTCGGACTAGGTTTACCGCCAGATGTAACCGTAAATTGGGTGGAACGACTATATCAGGGCATGACAGAATGTTTAGCAAAGTATCATGTCAAGATAGTTGGTGGTGATATAGTGCGATCGCCTATTACCACTTTAGCAATTACTGCCTTTGGTCAAGCTCACCCCGATTTTATTATTCGTCGTGCTACTGCTCAACCAGAAGATGTAATAGTTGTCACAGGGACTCATGGCGGTTCCCGTGGCGGTTTAGAATTGCTCTTACACCCCGAAGTTGGACAACACCTCAAAGTTGAACGAAAACAGGCTCTCATCACCGCTCACCAACGCCCCAACCCCCGTTTAGATGTAATACCCATCCTCAAGGAAATTATTATATCCCCCGTCCCTATTTCTATCTCCGGTATGGATAGCAGCGACGGTTTAGCAGACGCAGTATTACAAATTTGCCGAGCCAGTCAAGTCGGTGCAGTTATAGAATCTAGTAAAATACCCTTACCATCAGCCTTTGAAGAGTGGCTAACACCAAAAAAATCATTAGAATATGCCCTCTATGGTGGGGAAGATTTTGAATTAGTCCTGTGTTTACCACTAGAACCTGCATTAAAATTAGTACAAAAACTAGGCACAGGTGCAGCCATAATCGGCACAATTACCCCAGGACCCACAGTAATTTTACACCATGCAAAAGCAGAAATCCCCAACCAAGTTCTTAGCATTAGTCAGGGATTTCAACATTTTGGTCAGTAGTCATTAGTCATTGGTCATTAGTTATTAGTCATTAGTCATTAGTTTATTATCACCAATCACCAATCACCAATCACCAATTACCTTAAACCCATTTTTCAGCTACTAATTCAGCCAAATCAAGAACACGTTGGCTGTAACCCCACTCATTGTCATACCATGCCATGACTTTTACCATGTCATTGCCCATAACGATAGTCAAGCTGGCATCAACAATAGAAGATTCATCTGTACCTTGATAGTCAGAAGATACAAGTTCCAATTCGGTGTAACCTAAAATCCCTTTCAGAGAACCTTCAGCCGCTTCTTTGAGAGCTTGGTTAACTTCTTCCGCAATAGTGCGTTTTTCAGTTTGCACCACGAAATCCACCATAGAAACGTTAGGGGTTGGTACACGCAAAGCGACACCATTTAGCTTACCTTTCAACTGAGGAAGTACCAAAGCTACCGCTTTTGCTGCACCAGTGGAGGTAGGGACAATGTTGATAGCAGCCGCTCTAGCCCGACGCAAATCACGGTGAGAAGCGTCTAGTAAACGCTGATCTCCAGTGTAGCTGTGGGTAGTGGTCATTATGCCTTTAATGATACCAAATTTTTCATCTAATACCTTGGCAATCGGTGCTAAACAGTTAGTTGTACAACTAGCATTACTGATAATGTTATGTTTGTTGTGGTCATAATCATGATGATTTACACCAATTACAAAAGTACCATCTTCATTTTTACCGGGGGCTGTAATTAGAACCTTTTTAGCTCCGGCACTTACGTGCCTCATTGCCCCTTCTTTGCTGGTAAAAACGCCTGTTGATTCAATAATCAGGTCAATTCCCCACTCTTTCCAGGGCAAGTTATCTGGGTTGCGGTCAGATACGCACTTAACCATATTGCCATTAAGAGTGATGGAGTTGTCATCAGCACTAATGTCTACACCTTTTAATTTGCCTAGCATGGAGTCATATCTAAGCAAGTGAGCATTAGTTCTAGGGTCGGATGTGTCATTAATGCCGACTAATTGAATATTGCTATTTTCTCTACCCACCCAGCAACGGGCAAAGTTACGTCCAATGCGCCCAAAACCGTTAATTGCAACTCTAATCACAGTATCTTGCCCTCTGTATTTATGCCTATAAGTTGATATCGTTGACCCCAATCATATCGCAAAGGGGGAGGCTATTCATAACGAGAAAATCTTAGATCAACAAAAAAATACAGATTTTATTTATAAAATCTTAAAGTCGAGGGGGCAGGAAGCAGGTTGCAGGGAGATGATAATAACCATAATTGTTAACTTAACGTAAAACCTAAATCCCGTAAGGAACTTGAGTTCCTTGCTAATAGCTGACATCTTGCACTGAGCTTGTCGATAGCGTAAGCCATAGTGTTGTCTTTTGATGACTAAACAATTGAAAAATTCCTTAGTCTACTTCAGTAAACTTGAGCTATTAGACAGGGAATAAATGCACTGACGGGTGTTGAAGCCAACGGATAAGTAGGGGCGTATTGCAATACGACCTTATTTAAGTTGAAACCAATGGATAATAACCAATGACTAATAACCATTATGATTTTGAGAAATTGAACAATAATTTCACTACCAATGTACTATTGTAGTCAATTCCGACAGAGGCTTTTGGTAAGTGATGCAAATTGCTATATCCAAGGCTATGGTACTTAGTTCTAAAAAGTCATAACAAAATGTATTTAAATTTACAAAGTTTTCTTTCCCGATGTAGCAGAAATTGTCAGAATAATCTTATGAGCAGATTAGAAATTGTCAGAATTTTCGACCGGGGGGTAATCTGGCTCACAGGGCAAAACAAAAGTCAAAATTTAATCATTCAGCAGGGATGAATATTTTGAATGGGATAGTTAGTATCTGTAAAAATCAAAATCCTGGTATGATACGCGTGTCTTATGTGATTCTGGTGTGGTGTGGTGTAAGAGGTAAATAAAATGAGTAATTCTATAGATTTTAGTGGTAGACCATTTCATTTCATTGGGATTGGTGGGATTGGAATGTCTGCTTTGGCTTATGTGTTAACCAAACGCCAGTTGCCAGTATCCGGTTCAGATTTACGTGCTAATCATATTACGCACAAGTTAGAATCCCTGGGCGCTCACATTTTTAGTAGACAAGAAGCCAACAATTTGGAATTTTTTCTCCCTGAACTAGATGCTGATGCCGTACTATTAACTTCTCCAGAAAAGTTGTCTGCGGCAAAAACAACCTTACCCCAAGTGATTTGTTCCACAGCTATTAATGCTAATAATTTAGAATATAAAGCTGCACTAGAATTAGGCTGCCCAATTTGGCATCGTTCCGATGTTCTTGCAGCTTTGATTGCCGACTATTATAGCATTGCTGTGGCAGGAACTCATGGCAAAACTACTACGAGTAGTATGATTGGTTATATGCTGTTGCAAGCTGGACTTGATCCGACAATTTTGGTCGGTGGTGAAGTTAAGGCTTGGGAAGGTAATGCCAGAATGGGAGCAAGCCGTTATTTAGTAGCGGAAGCCGATGAGTCTGATGGTTCTTTGGTGAAACACGCTCCAGAGATTGGCATTATTACTAATATTGAATTAGATCATCCTGACCACTACGAGACATTAGAACAGGTAATTGATACTTTCCAAATCTTTGCTCAAGGGTGCAAAACTTTGGTGGGTAGCATTGATTGTGAAACTGTGCGTGATTGCCTCAAACCAACTATTAGCTATAGTCTCTACCCAGATAAAGGTGCTGATTACACCGTTACCAATGTAGATTATCGTGCTGATGGGACAACGGCTTTAGTATGGGAAAAAGGTAAAGCCTTGGGGTTATTAAATTTACAGCTATTAAGTCATCATAACCTGAGTAATTCTTTAGCGGCAGTAGCTGTGGGTAGAGTTTTAGGATTAGAATTTGGGGAAATTGCTAAAGGTATTGCCACCTTTGAAGGGGCAAGACGACGGTTTGAGTTCCGAGGTGAAGCTGCTGGGGTGACTTTTATTGATGACTATGCCCATCATCCTAGCGAAATCCGTGCTACTCTAGCCGCAGCCCGTCTTCAAGCTAGACCTGGACAAAGGGTAGTTGCTATCTTCCAACCCCATCGGTATACTCGGACATTAACGTTTTTAAAAGAGTTTGCTGAGTCTTTTAGTCACGCTGATTTAGTCGTGCTGACTGATATTTACAGTGCGGGTGAACCTGATTTAGGACAAATCACTGGAGAAAATTTAGCTACTGCAATTAGTAAACATAACCCTGAAGTAGTTTATCAACAAACTTTACCTTTGGTGAGTGAGTTTTTACTGCAAAATCTTCGTCCGGGAGATTTGGCGCTGTTTTTAGGTGCAGGTAACTTGAATCAGGCTATTCCTGAACTTATTACCACCATGAGCGAACCAGCAAAAGCCACATCTTAAAGGATATTTGAAAAGTCATGATCTATCAAATATCTTTTTACCCCACCCTAACCCTCCCCTTGGAAAGGTGAGGGAACTTGATTTTCCGGTTTCCCCCATTTATAAGGGGGGATTAAGGGGGGTAAAAAATCACTTACTTTTCAAACATCTTAGGCTAATAACTGTATTTAGCAGAGTTTGATAAGCTCATGGCAATACCGGATTTGTCCGGTAAATAAATCACATAAGTCAAAAATTCACTAATTGAAGTAAAGATGATAACTTCCCAGGGATTTGGCAAAATCTGCGAATTTTCTGATTTGACTCCACAACTGCAAACTCAAAATAATGTGGATCATAGTAAATTAATTTACTTACCAGGAACTAATTGTCCTCTCAAAACTCATTCTTCTTTGTCAGCTTTCACTTCTTATCGAGTTGGAGGAGAGGCTGAATGCTATGTTTCTCCCCAGGATTTAGGGGCGTTGCAAGCAAGTATCGAGTACGCAAAAGAAAATGATTTAGCAGTCACAATATTAGGTGCTGGTTCTAATTTGTTGGTGAGCGATCGCGGTATCCCCGGTTTAGTTATTGCTACTCGCCATCTGCGGTCTAAAAATTTCGACCCAGCCACAGGTCAATTAACCGTATCTGCGGGAGAAGCTATCCCTACTTTAGCATGGGATGCAGCGGCTTTGGGATGGGAAGGATTAGAATGGGCTGTGGGCATTCCAGGAACGGTGGGCGGTGCGGTGGTAATGAATGCTGGAGCGCACAGTAGCTGTATTGCAGATATGTTAGTTAGCGCCCAAGTTCTTTCCCCAGATGGAACTTTATCCACTCTCACCCCAGAGGAATTAGGCTACACATACCGAAGTTCACAACTGCAAGGTGGCAAACGGATTGTGACTCAAGCTACCTTCCAACTGCAACCAGGGGCTGATCCTGTGCAAGTGACAGCTAGAACGAAGGAACATAAAAAACACCGACTCAGCACCCAACCTTACAGCTATCCTAGTTGTGGCAGTGTGTTTAGAAATCCTAAACCTTATACTGCTGGTTGGTTAATTGAACAAACCGGACTCAAAGGTTATCAATTAGGAGGAGCGCAAGTTGCCCAACTCCATGCTAATTTTATTGTCAATCGGGGAGGAGCTAAAGCCAGTGATATTTTCTGCCTCATTCGTCATATTCAACATGAGGTACAAGAACGCTGGTCAATTTGGCTAGAACCAGAAGTGAAAATGTTGGGTGAGTTTCAAGCAGGTTGCTAGAAGCAAAAGGCAAGGGTAATTACCAATTACCCATTATCAATTACCCGCGCCATCTATAATTGAATTTGATTTGTTAGTAATCATACAGCGGATAACCAGTTATGGCAGAAAAAGGACAGGGATTTGGCTTTGGCTTAGGCAAAATGAAGGAATTAGCCGAAGCTTTTAAAAAAGCCCAGCAAGTTCAAGAAGGTGCAAAGCGTCTTCAAGAAGAACTAGAGCAAATGGAGATTCTCGGAGAATCTGGTGGTGGACTTGTTAAAGTTATTGTCAGTGGCAACCAAGAACCCAAACGAGTGGAAATTGCTCCATCTGCTTTAGAAGAAGGTGCAGAAGTGCTTTCTGATTTAGTTGTTGCGGCTATGAAAGATGCCTATAAAAAGTCTACCGAAACCATGCGGGAACGGATGGAAGAGTTAACCAGTGGACTGGAATTACCAGGAATGTAGTCACTCAATTTTGGATTTATGATTTTGGATTTTAGATTGACTCCAACCTAACGTGTAGAAGCTCAAAAATTTTGGATTTACGTTAGCGAAGCGTACGCAGCGAAGCGAGTATTTTTCTGTTCTCAAAGATGGGAACTTGTCCCAAATTTTTTTATCTAAAATCTAAAATCTAAAATCTAAAATTCCCGGTCAGGGGTCAGTGGTATAAAATAACTGACAACTGACACAAAAATCAAAATACATGACTTATAAGTTACTTTTTGTCTGTCTTGGTAATATTTGCCGATCACCATCGGCAGAAAATATTATGAATCATCTGATTGACCAAGCAGGTTTAACTAATACAATTCTTTGCGATTCTGCGGGTACTGCTGGTTATCACATCGGTGCTTCTCCAGATAGACGCATGAGCGCCGCAGCAGAGAATAAGTTAGGATTTAAACTCCAAGGCCAAGCTCGTCAATTTCAGCTATCGGACTTTAAAGAGTTTGATTTGATTTTGGCCATGGATAGGAATAATTATGATGATATCCTGGCTGTTGACCGTTCTGGGCAATATCATTCTAAAGTTAGATTAATGTGTGATTTTTGCTCTACACACACTCTCAAGGAAGTTCCTGACCCCTATTATGGTGGAGTTGAAGGTTTTAATCAAGTGATTGATTTACTGATGGATGCCTGTGAAGGTTTGCTAAAACATATTACTAAAAAGTAATCAACAATTAATTCTTAGATCCCCGACTTCTTAAAGAAGTCGGGGATCTAATTTTTGGATTTATAGTAGTAAATAAGAGTGAACCTAAACACCTCAATGTGATTAAAGCCGCTATGCAAAGTACAGAAACAAATCTACAATTGCGCTTGTGGACTGTGGAAGAATATCACCGTATGGCTGAAGCGGGTATTTTTGCACCAGATGAACGGGTAGAATTGTTAGAAGGGAGAATAATTTGGATGATTGCAAAAGGAACAGCGCACCGTTCAGCAGTGGTAAGAACAGACTATTTATGCAAGAAAAGATTAGAAAATCGTGCTTGGGTATCTAGTCAAGAACCTGTGAAATTAAATGATAAGTCTGAACCAGAACCGGATATTTCGGTTGCTAAAATTGATCCTTTGGACTATGCAGATCATCATCCTACACCATCGGAAGTTTATTTAATTATTGAAGTTGCTGATAGTAGTTTGAAATTAGATTGTGAAACTAAAGCTAAAGCTTATTCTTTAGCAGGAATTAAAGATTATTGGGTTTTAGATGTTGTGAAACGTGAGTTGTACATTTTTAGAAACCCAACGCAAACAGGTTATGAAAGTCAGGTAATTATTGGGGAAAATGAGACAGTTTCCCCTTTAGAGTTTCCAGATTTGCAAATTCGTTTATCTGATATGTTACCATTGATGTAATCAAATCCCAAAATATAATTGTAGGGTGGGCAATGCCCACCGTCCGTATATTTTAAAAATGAAGCTTTAAAATTAGAACAGCGACTTTCAGATTTAGTTAACGAAGCTTATCAACTCACATTAGCAGAAATTAGACATCTCCGAAAATAGTCAAAGTCGCTTTGTGACTAGCTTCTAAGCTGCATTTTCAAATATTGCAGATTAGCTAGTTAATACGATAAAATAGGTGTTTGAGATATTTATTGATAGTAACAAGGCAAAAAGATGTAGTTATGTGCATGAATTTTAAACTGATAGTACAGGGTTTATTTCTGCTGGTAATATGAGTGAACCAATTCGTAATCTAACTAATCCACAAATTGTTAAAATTACCTGTTCATACTTTTTAGGTTTTAACCTAAATCTTTCTCGAACAACTCGAAATATTTTTATAGAACGAATTCTGTGTTCAACAAATACTCGTTTAGATGCAAATTCCGTATTTTCTTTTTTTTGGTCTGTTGTTAACTTTCCATTTCTTGGTCTTTTAATTGGAGTGTCAATTAAATCTTCTCCTTTATAACCTAAATCTCCCTTAAATTTTTGTTTTGGGTCAAAGTTATCGCGGTTTTCTCGAAATAAAGTTATATCACTTTTTGGTCCAGGTTCACCAGCTATAATATCAACAATATCGCTGGCATCTGGCAAGATAATTATTTGATTTTTAAATGTATGTTTACTTTCTTTACCAGAGTAATATTTTTCTTGCTCTTCATTGTCTCGCTTGTCTTTCCCTGACCTGTTCATAGCTATCTACAATTAACTCATACTCTGTGAGTATCTCTTTAACTACTTCATAGTCAGATTCTTTTTTTTTACTTGTTCTATTAAACTAGATGGTAATAACTCTCTTAGTAGTGGCAACCAATAATTAAATGTACTATTTGCTGTAGATTCACTTACACCAAACTGAATACCCAGAAGTTGAAATGTAGTTAGATGTCTGAGATAAACCAAAGTCAAAATTATTTGTTCTGGGAGCGATAATTTAGGTTTCCTACCACCTCCACCTGCAATGATTCTAGTTTTATTTGATTCTAATAAATCTTGTTTTTCATTGTGTAATTGTTCGAGCTTTTGAATTAATTTTTGTAGCTGCTCATAATCTAGACCAATTAATCTTTGTGTTTCTTTATGATTCTCTTCAATGTGATTCAGTATTAAACTCATATTTTCCTGTTGAAAACTAATTATTATATTCTTTTACCATAA
>JANMEE010000150.1:0-13801 GCA_031376645.1 Dolichospermum sp. OTE_75_concoct_329_sub
CCCGGAGGGAACTAGCGCTGCTGCAAGCAGTTCATGTTTTTTGTGGAGTTCTCTAACTGAACAGCATTGTTCAAACTTCCATTTCCATAAAACAAATCCCCGCAACCTTGGAAGATTACAGGGATTCGTTTTTTATTTGGTGGCGGGAAGTGGATTTGAACCACTGACCTTCGGGTTATGAGCCCGACGAGCTACCAGGCTGCTCTATCCCGCGTCGCTTTCGTCGCGTTTCTCTCGACTTCTTTAATATAGCGCGAAGTCAAAAGTTTGTCAACTATAAAAGCGATAATTCTCCAATTACTTCCAAACGCTTGTATTTCCCTAGGTTCATAAACTTCTCGGACAGGCTTTGGGCAATGCTGGGAGTAATCCAACCCATTTGTTGCAGGACGTGAATAGCTACAGCATATTTAGCGCGTTTTGAGCCATCCATAACTTTAATAGCTAATCCCATTCCTTCACCAAGTCGGCCAACGCACTGCACCCCTTCAGATCCAGATTTACTCACTAACTCACTAGGAGATAGACGCATCAATTCTGTATCAAATTCCCCGTCTCCAGCCACCATTGTCGGATGATGGTTCATGGCGCGGACAATGCGTTCCATGTCCACGTTATTACTGGAAGCGAGGATAGCATATAAAGATGCCATTTGACTAAGTTGCATCAAATATGTAGGTGCGCCACAGTCATCATGAGCCGTGAGAAATTCATCTGCGGGCATTCGCAGCAATTCTGCTACTTTGGTGATAATTAACTGTTGGACTGGGTGTTTCCGATCCAAATAGTTAGTTAACGGCCAATGGCGTTGCTGACAAACTGCTAACATTCCCGCGTGTTTACCAGAGCAATTATATTCTAAAGGACTACGCTTGCCTTGAGGAATTGGGCATTGCAAAGCATTGACATCAATATCTGCTCGCCACAGAATGTTAAATACCTGTCTCACCTGTTCAATACTGGCTTTGTGGGAACTGGTGATAATTGCTAAGTCTCTATCACTTAAACCATAACGTTCTAATGTGCCTGTGCTGGTGACAGCTAGGGCTTGAAATGGTTTGAGGGCTGAACGGATAAATGCCGCAGTTTCAGCGTTACCAGCAACGGAAAGTACCCGTCCCCGGTCATCGCTAACTACAGCCTGGACTATATGCCGAGATTCGATAATGCCTTCACGCAGCAACCGGACTTCCAGTGCTGCGGCTTGAGTTCGTTTTCCCATTGTCATGGGTTTATATTTATTTTGTGAATTGTCAGTTGTCAGTTGTCAGTTGTCAGTTGTCAGTTGTCAATTGTCAGTTGTCAGTTGTCAGTTGTTTTACCAATGACTAATAACTAATGACTAATGACCAATGACTATTTATAAAAAGTGCCAAACTATAGTACCAATAAGATACACAAGAGCCAAGGCAGCAAAGGTAATTTGCAAGCGTTGGAAAATGGGTTTGATTTCGTAGGTAACAATTAAGCGATCGCGGCTGATGACTTCTTGGGGTTTTGTCCAAGTTTGTCCGTCGTACCAACCAGATTCCTCATAAAATACAGTGGGACTGTAAAGGCGATCGCGCACATAGAACCAACCTAAATATAACCGCACCAATACTAGCACTACACTTACACTAGCAGCACCAGAGCCACAAATCAGAAAATTAAAAATCTGCTTTTGTGGAGGAAAACTGGCTGCTGCCACAGGTCCGGCTATTAACCAAGACCAAGCCCAAATCCAAAAAAATTTCTTGGTGTAGTTGCCCCAGCTTAAGGTACTATCTCGAAATAGCCAGGCATTTTTTAACTCTTCGTACTCATTCAGCGGTTGTTGTTCTGTCGGAACTGGGCAATTCTCAAGGGAGGATCCCATCATATCGCTTAACCCTCAGTATCATCGGAGTTTGGTAGGGGAATACGTTCCGCGTGTCCCCAGAACGCTTCTAAATTATAAAACTCCCGCTCCCTTGGCATCATAATATGGACGATAACATCACCATAATCTTGGAGTACCCAAGTTCCGTCCGCTTTTCCTTCGGTTCTTAGGGGTCGTCGTTGCCACTCAATTTCAACTTGTCCTTCAATTGCATCAGCGATCGCTCTCACCTGTACTTTAGAGTAACCAGTCATCATCACAAAGTAATCAGACAAGGAGGAAATCTCTGCCACGTTGAGCAAAACAATTTCTACGGCTTTGCGGTCTAAAGCAGCTTCGGCAACGGTGAGAGCCAAATTTTCACTTGTCTCTTCTGTGTCCGGTTTAAGTCTGTTCACAGGGCTTTTCGTCAATGGGAAATTTCTTTGAAAAGATTTAGTCATTCAACCTCGTGTGCTTTTTTCATCGAAGCAACTACTCATTCAACTTGCTTACAAATAACTGAACTGCAATTGTGTGAATAGGTTTTCTCTGAATAGTAACATATTCTACAGTTGATCACTTTATGAACAAAGGGAACAGGGAGCGGGGAACGAAAGCAAAAAATTAGCCACAAAGCAAAGTTTTCAGCCTCCCCCTAGTAAGCGAAAAAATTCTTATTTTTCAAAGAGAGTAGCAAAACCGCCTTTTATGGGCGGCCTAGTAGCCTGTCAAGAACTAATTGACGAGTTAATTCGCTGCCATATTGATGATTCCTTCTTCCTTCTTCCTTCGTGTCCTTCGTGCCTATATCCCTCCGGGACGCTCCGCGAACGTGGTTCGTTTCTTATCCGTCAAAATTTATTTGACAGACCACTAGTTTCCTATTCCCTTGCATAAAAATAAGCCCAAGCCGATTTGTGACTTGGGTAAATTGAATAGATAAATTTGGTGAATTGAGTTTAGCCGTAGATAACCAAGGGACAGAAATTTATTAAACAGCCCCACTGTTTTTATTAAACAAAATGGTGATAGTTTTGAAAATTAACTTTAAATCGTAAACTAAAGTCCAATTTTGCTGATACTGCAAATCTAAACGAATCACATCTTCAAAACTCCGAACTGTAGAGCGGCCGTTAACCTGCCATTCACCAGTCATACCAGGTTTAACATCAAAACGTTGCCATTCTGGTACTTCGTAGCGTTCTACCTCATCAGGTGTCGGTGGACGAGTCCCGACTAAACTCATTTCTCCTTTGAGAACATTCCAAAATTGAGGTAATTCATCAAGACTGGTACGGCGTAAAAATTTACCTACTTTAGTAATTCTAGGGTCATTATCATTTTTAAAGAAAGCTCCTTCCACTTGATTTTTGATTTGGGATTTTCTAGCTTCGGCATCTACACACATAGACCGAAATTTCCAAATAGCAAACCGCTTACCCATCCAACCACAACGGGTTTGCTTAAAGAAGATCGGACCAGGATCATCAATTTGAATGGTAATTGCGATGGGAATAAATAAAATAAATGTAATTACTAATCCAACTAATGCTCCAACAATATCAATGGACCGTTTCATCCAAGATGCCACTGAATTATGAGTTTGAGGAAGTGGATCTACTTTTCGAGAATTATTTTTTCCTGGGTCTGTAAAGTTATCCGTGGCGATTAATGTGAGGTTGTGAAGTGACTCAATGGGAAACACCTGATCTAGTCCTGTCAGATTTAAAACTGCCATGACTTGGGGAGTAACATGACGCAGTGTTACCTTAATTCCCAATTCTCTCGAATTTTTGAAATTACTCACTAGAGAACCTAAACCACTACTATCCATAAAAGTAGTATTTTGGAAATCAATTAAAATTTGCTCAGGTGGTGAATCCGCTTGAATTAAGTTTTGGCAAGTTTGCTTAAAACTGACGGCCTCAAGCACAGTTAACCTAACTGGTACTTGTAAGATTGCTACATCTTCCAAATAAGTAACGGGAAAGTCTACTGGGATGGTTTGGCTACTCATAAAACTCTGAACTTTAGTTGCCATCTACAATCTGATTTGCTAAACGTTATTTTGTTTTAAAAAAACAATTAACCTGATCTTTAATTTTGAAGTCCATGCAACTCCTGTGCAACTATCTATATTACTAGAATGGATTGCCAGAAAGAACTTACCCTTGTCCACGATAACATTAGCTTAACTTGAGAAGATCCTCTATTTCATGCACAGTTTTTAGCAGAATTTTTGCCAGCCATAATATCACTGATTAATCTGCAAATTTATTGAGAAACTGACGGATATCAGATAGAACAATTAGAAACAATTGTTTCCTATCTAGACTCCGTATGTATGGATTTAAATTTCTCAATATGAGCGATAAAACTCATTGAGAAGAAGATAAAAAGTTCCTATAACTAGCCTATAACACTAAGTTAGAGCTATTTGTAAAAATAATTGTCTTCCAAAGTACAGTTGTTAAAAAATTAGAATTGGCAGTCTTATTAGTTGCGGAGGTAAGTAAGGATATTCCGGTATTTTTGCAAACTATAACTCCCCAATTTTATAAAATATTGAATCAGATATAGAATTTAAAAAGTTTTTATGAGCAAAAGAACAAAGTTTGATAAAGTTTTAATATTTCATTAAGTATATGAATTTTTAGTGAATTTCCATAGTTTATCAGTTTTATATAATAGGTTCTTTAGGTGGAAATTTTCGTTAACCGAACAGTATTGCTTTATGATGGCATTCCCAGTGGGAGACTGGGAGCGAAATAGGATAAGTAGGGGCGTATTGCAATACGCTCCTACATAAGTTAACACCAATGGGTAATACCCAACCCACTAACTGTCAAGATTTCACAATCCAGAGTCCTCATTTCTCGATTTAGTTTTGGCTTTGTTGGCACTACGCTTAAGAGCAGAAAGTCTAGCTTCATATCGAGAACGCTGACGTTTGCTAGGAGTGTTTTCAACTAAGGTTTTTAAGGCACTACCAAGACTTTTATAAGCGTTGGGTAAACTATAACCAAAGCGGGTTGCTAGAGCGATCGCTTTTTCGTCAGCATCCAGCAATTCTTTAACTTGTTTGCCCCCATTATTTTTTTGATATAATCGCCAACCGGACACGCCACAGAGTGCCATAGCTAATACTAGTAATAATCCATCTTGTACCCATAATTCACCCACAGCACCACCTAAACCAATGGCCAGTGCTGCCATTTCCCAACCATCTTTAGGAATAGTGTCATTTTGAACGCGAGCAACTTCGTGCCAAAACAGCAAATTCCGCTGGTCCATTGCTAGAGCATCCCATTTGATCAAGTCAATTTGAATTTCCACTTGGTCTTTACCAATTTCTTCGCAACGAATCAAAGATGGATTAACCTCCGTTGTGCCTTCAACTGTTACCCAACTTTGTAATTCTGGGGGTAATAAGCTTTTTAACCGTCGGAGTTCACTCATTTCTGCTTTAGCAGAGGAGGTTGCATAAGATGTCATAAAAATCCAGCCCTAAAAAATTTCTGTATATGATCAGGTTATCATTTTGCAGTGTAGCGATTTCAGTAGTGATCCGCTTTATTCATCGGCAAAACTACCCCGCTTTTTCCGCGCTTCCATGGCTTTTTCTAGGAGTTCTAATAATCCAGGAGCTTGTTCTTGAATACTCAACAATAATCTTTCTCCCAAGTCTAGATTTCCCGGATCTTCTCCTGTTTCCATTACTTCTTGCAAACGCGGGAGGGCAATGGTGTCAACAATTTGGATTAATCCGCTCAGACAACGGTTAAATTGTCTTTCAGTAAGCATGGAGTCTTCCAGGGGAAATTCGATGATAGCGCGGATTTCACCATCGGATGGATCATATTCCCATTGCAACATTTTGGTTTCCCAAGAAATGGCCAGCATAGTTTGGAGGATAGCGTCTTTGTGGGGATGGTCTTTTACTTGTGCCAAAACTTGGGGCGCAAATAGCCGGAAAAATTTTCCTTCCTCGTCTAGTTGGACAACTATCAGGAAATCCTCGATGTTTTCAGCTTCGACACCTGTAATAATCCGGTCTTCTTCTTCATCAAAACGGTAGTCCCAACCAAGATTATCCAGATACTTGGCTATTTGTGTAATATTTGCTGCCATAAAAGCCTCATAAGGAACAGTTGAGAGGCTGTCACCATAACTATTTTAACTTGCTAGGCGCATTTACTCAATTGATGCAGTAATTTCTGCTTTGGCTTGGGGAACGCAGATAAACGCGGATAAACGCGGATAAGTTGCAAAACTTAATCCAGTTGCTATTCAAGACTTTTTGCGAATATGTATCCGCACTTTGGTAAACTTGAAAACTGAAATAGCTAAGAAAACGACGCTAAGACAAGTAATTTAGAGGGCAAACTTTGTGGAAAATACACTTGGGTTAGAAATTATTGAAGTAGTTGAGCAAGCGGCGATCGCCTCTGCAAAGTGGATGGGTAAGGGCGAAAAGGAGATTGCTGACCAAGTAGCAGTGGAAGCTATGCGCGAACGGATGAACAAAATCCATATGCGTGGACGCATCGTTATCGGTGAAGGTGAACGTGACAACGCTCCCATGCTCTACATTGGTGAAGAAGTTGGTATCTGTACCCAGCCAGATGCTAAAGATTTCTGTAATGTTAATGAACTCATCGAAATTGACATTGCTGTTGACCCTTGCGAAGGTACAAACCTCGTAGCTTACGGACAACCCGGTTCAATGGCTGTTTTGGCAATTTCCGAAAAAGGTGGTCTATTTGCTGCTCCTGACTTCTACATGAAGAAACTCGCAGCACCTCCAGCAGCTAAAGGTTTGGTTGACATCAACAAATCAGCTACAGAAAATCTGAAGATCCTCGCTGAATGTCTAGATCGTGCCATTGATGAACTTGTGATAGTGGTGATGAAGCGTGAGCGCCACAGCGATTTAATCAAGGAAATCCGTGAAGCTGGGGCTAGAGTATCACTAATTTCTGATGGTGATGTAGGTGCTGCTATATCCTGCGGTTTTGCTGGTACTAATATTCATGCTCTTATGGGTATCGGTGCCGCACCCGAAGGTGTAATTTCTGCTGCTGCAATGCGGGCTTTAGGTGGACATTTCCAAGGACAACTTATCTACGATCCAGCAGTAGTCAAAACAGGTTTGATCGGTGAAAGCAAAGAAGCCAACATTGATCGTCTCACCTCTATGAATATCACTGACCCTGATAAGGTCTATGATGCTCATGAACTCGCATCTGGTCAAAACGTTCTGTTTGCAGGTTGTGGTATTACCAGTGGTAATCTAATGCAAGGTGCACGCTTCTTCAAAGGCGGTGTGAGAACTCAAAGTTTGGTTATTTCTAGCCAATCTAAAACTGCTCGGTTTGTGGATACCATTCACATGAATGAACAACCCAAGGTTGTACAATTGCACTAAAAACTAGGTACTGGTGATTGGTGATTGGGAACGAAAAGACGATTACCAATTACCAATTACCCATTACCAATTACCCATTACCAATTACCAATTACCCATTACCAATTACCTATTTAAGAAATGAATATTGCAGTGGTGGGGTTAAGCCATAGAACAGCCCCTGTAGAAGTTAGAGAAAAATTAAGTATTCCTGAACCGCAAATTGAAGGGGTAATTGCTCAACTTCTGGGTTATCCTCATATTGATGAAGTCGCTATTCTCAGCACTTGTAACCGTTTAGAAATTTACATCGTCAGTAACGAAACTACTCAGGGTATTCATGAAGTTACTCAGTTTCTTTCTGAACATAGCAAACTGCCAATTATGTCTTTAAGACATCATTTGTTTATGTTGCTTCATGGTGATGCTGTTACCCATATTTTAAGAGTTGCGGCTGGTTTAGATAGTCTTGTTCTCGGTGAAGGTCAAATTCTGGCACAAGTTAAGAATACCCATAAACTCGGACAGCAATTTAATGGGATAAAAACAATTTTAAATCGCTTATTTAAACAAGCTTTAACAGCAGGTAAACGAGTTCGCACAGAAACCAGTATTGGTACTGGTGCAGTTTCCATTAGTTCGGCGGCAGTAGAATTGGCACAGATGAAAGTAGGAAATTTATCTACTTATCGGGTATCTATTCTCGGTGCGGGAAAAATGTCCCGGTTATTGGTACAACACCTGATTTCTAAAGGTGCAACTCAAATTAGTATTGTTAATCGTTCTCGTGGACGGGCTGAGGAATTAGCTAAACTGTTTTCAGAACAGCCTATACAAATCCATCTACTTCCAGAAATGATGTCAGTTATTGCCGCTAGTGATATTGTATTTACTAGCACTTCTTCAACTGAACCCATTCTAGATCGCGCTAAGTTGGAAACGGTGTTAGAACCAAATCAACAGTTGATGTTATTTGATATTTCTGTCCCCCGCAATGTGGATGCAGATGTCAATGATTTGGCGAATGTCAAAGCTTTTAACGTAGATGATTTGAAAGCAGTTGTTGCCCAAAATTATGAAAGCCGTCGGCAAATGGCGCAAGAAGCTGAGAAAATTTTAGATGAGGAAGTAGAAGCTTTTGATATTTGGTGGCGGAGTTTGGAAACTGTTTCCACAATTAGTTCTCTACGAAATAAAATAGAAACTATCCGCGAACAAGAATTAGAAAAGGCTTTATCTCGTTTGGGTTCAGAATTTGGCGAAAAGCACCAAGAAGTAATTGAAGCTTTGACACGGGGAATAGTCAATAAGATTCTTCATGATCCAATGGTGCAATTACGCGCCCAGCAAGATGTTGATGCTAGAAGACGATGTATGCAAACTCTGCAAATGTTATTTAACTTAGATACAGAGGAACAGTTTAGTTGAAATCAACGAGAGTCAGGAAGCAGGAGTATTGCTAACGCCACGCTGCGCTATCAGGGGTCAGGGGTTCATAAGAAAATTCCTTCCCTGTTCCCTGTTCCCTTTGAAGAATCACCAAATTGCAATTCCTATTACTCCCTATTAGGGATTGAAACCAGTTAAATTAGACACAAGAAAAATTAACTTATCCAGAAACAGAAACTTCCGATTGATAGCAAATCCCAGCTTCCTTGAATCTTTGTAAAGCTTCAGCCAAGCGATCGCAATCTGCAATTAAACTAATTCTCACATAGCCTTCACCACCTACCCCAAAGGCATTACCAGGAGTCAGAACCACACCCGTTTGCTGGAGAACGTGCAAAGCAAAATCTGTAGAATTCATCCCCACAGGGCATTTTATCCACAAATACATAGTTGCTTCAGTTTTGGGAATATCCCACCCCAATTTACCCAAACCAGCAATTAAAAAATCTCGACGAGTGCGGTAACGTTGCTGCACTTCATGTAAATAACTATCAGGAAGTTGCAAAGCTGTTTCTGCGGCTGTTTGCAAAGCTGAAAAAATGCCATAATCTAAATTAGTTTTTAGTGTTCGCAAACCTTGGATAACGTGACGGTTGCCAACAACAAACCCAACGCGCCAACCTGCCATATTATAGGTTTTAGAGAGTGTGTGAAACTCTACACCAATCTCCTTTGCTCCAGGAATTTCTAATAAGCTAGTAGGTTGATAACCATCAAAAGCTAATTCTGCATAACATAAATCATGGACTAAAAGAATTTCATATTTACGCGCAAACGCCACAATTTCTTCAAAAAATTCACGGGGGGCTGTGGCTGCGGTAGGATTACTGGGATAATTAAAATAGAGAATTTTGGCTTGTTTGGCTACTTCGTCAGGAATAGCCGCTAAATCAATTAACCAGTTATTTTCTTCTTTAAGAATTAAATTGTGAATCACTCCCCCAGCAATAATCGGTCCACGAAAATGCACAGGGTAAGATGGTGAAGGTACTAATACAGTATCACCAGGATTAATATAGGCGATCGCTAAATGCCCCAAACCTTCCTTAGAACCGAGTAAAGGTAAAGCCTCACTATCAGGATCTAACACTACACCATAACGGCGATGATACCATTGAGTAATAGCTTTACGGAAACTAGCAGTTCCTTCAAAAGGTGGATAACCGTGATTAGCCGGATTTTGCAAAGCTGCTATTGCGGCATCTATTACAGGTTGAGGTGTAGGACCATCAGGATTTCCCATACCCAAATCAATTAAATCTAGTCCCTGTTCTCTAGCCTTAGCCTTCAATTCATCCAAACGAGCAAACACATAAGGTGGCAATTTTCGGATCCGTTCTGCGGGAGTAATCCAACTCAAACTCATTCTTTCACCTCGAAATAAATAGGGAACAGGTGACAGGTGACAGGTGACAGGTGACAGGTGACAGGGAAGACAGCAAGAGAGGAGAGGAAGAATAAGCTTTTGCTTTCTATCTCCAATTACCCATTACCAATTACCAATTACCCATTACCCATTTTTAATTTTTAATTGACTTGGTGCAGTAGTAGAAACCATTGCAGCCATTAAATGTTCCAACGCTACGTTAAACGGTAAACGGTGGATATCAGAATTAGGTTCTAAACTAATTTCTGCTGCTGTTTGTAACTCAACCAGAGTGATATTACCTAATCCCAAATCTGCTAATTTTTGGGGTAGTCCAATCTCTGCATAGAACTTCAACAATTGTTGTCTTGCTGAAGCTGCTAGTTGATTTCCCTGGATCATTTCTTCTAACCGCAGTTGTACTAGGATACCATAAGCGACCTTTTCTCCGTGAATGCTACCATGTCCAGAAATATGGGTTAAGCCATTATGAACTGCATGAGCCGCAACTGTGCGACATTGCGCCCCACCGAGTCCCCCAATTACCCCAGCTAGGAGTACAGTACAATCAACAACTTCTTGCCAAATTTCGCTACCGGGAGACTGTAACGCAGCGGCGGACTTTTGTAATAAAATATCTCTTAAAACTCGTGCTTGTTGGACTGCGGCTATAATCAAAGTCTGTTCTGAGTGTCCACTACTCACAGATGCTTCGTACCATTTAGCGATCGCATCTCCGATACCTGCCACTAAAGTCCGTTGTGGTGCAGTCTGAATTAAATCATAATCCAAAATCAGCAAATCAGGACAGTGAGATAAAGCCACATCATACAAAAACGCCCCCGTAGCCGAATAGACATTAGACAGGGCTGTCCAGGCTGCACAGGTAGCCGCAGAAGTGGGAATTGTAACAACCGGTAATGTTAATTGATGAGCGACTAATTTAGCCGTATCTAAAGCTTTACCACCACCAATACCGATGATCATATCAGTCTTATGTTCCTTAGCTGCTTTGCGTAAAGCTTTCAGACTAGCTTCACAACAATCAGCACCATAAGAAACTAAAACAGGATGTAATTGTTGACATTGGAAAAGAGATTGTAAACTCTCCTGACTAAGATTGAGAGTCTGATTTCCAGCAATAATTAACGGACGACTTCCCAACTTAGCTACTTCACTCGCAATAGTTGACAACGCACCCGCACCCCGAATGACTTTCCCTGGGGCAATTGTAGAGACGTTCCATGGAATGTCTCTACATTCTTTTGTTTGAGTAGATAAAGTTTCAGTAGAATGTTGATTAGACATGATCACTATTTTGCCAAAACTATTGATATTTCTTAATGAAATTTTAAAATAATTCTTATTGTAGTATAGATGACAGAAAATGTACAAATTACGAATCAGGAAAAATATACAGCAAAACTCAAGAAGTAGGGGCGCAGGGCCTGCGCCCAGTCAGGAGTCACCGAGGAAGAATGAAGAACATTTTTCTTCTATTCTCTAATCCCTCTTAACACTGTCACCTGTCCCCTGTCACCTATGAAGCAGTAGGTTTTGGTAATGAAGCAAACTTGTCTAAATAAACTTCTATCGCCATTTCTGGGTCTTCACGGCTAACTAAAGTCCGGTTTACTTGACCCAAGTACAGAGGTACAGATAATCCTATTTCTGGGTGGATAATAGTACGAGCGCGGACTGTTAATTGATTATTACCATTTGCACCTAAGCGACCATAGGAATAAAGATTACTAGCTGCTTGACGTAAAGTTGCTTCTAATTCTGTAGGAGTAATTTTTGGTGTAATTGCAATTACTGTTTGGTTAGAACCGTTGTCATAAACCAGAGTATACTTCACAGCACCGGGAATAACTGTACGACTCAGAGGTACGAGGGAAAGTGAAAATAACCCCCCTGTCAATACCAGCATAAAGCCAGTTGCACCCACCAATCGGAAGCGGAAGCCCCATTTGACAATAAAAGCCAAGATTGTCAGGACTGCAAATAGTATTGTTGCAATACCACACCATTGGGTATATTGCAGAAAATTAGCTGTACTAGGCATAAGGTTTTAATTACGAACAATTACTATCTTACACTGACTATTTCTCTATAAATTTAGTACCATTCTGAGAACCCATGATAGATACCCTTGGTGAAATCAGCCGCCATATCTAAATCAATTACTCAATTTTTGTGTATTTACTAACCAGCAATTAACATTTCAGACTAAAAATAAAATTCATAAACTAAACTAAACTCAACCAAATAAAGTAAACTAGAAATGTCCAGCCAAGGTGACTGGAATATGAACAACTCAACTTCCAATCAAAGTCCAGAGATTAGCGAGGTAATTCAGTATATAGCTGAAGGAACTCGTGATATTGTCAATGCGATGAAAAATCTGGATGAAGAAAAAGAAAAGGAATTAAATTTTGAAGAAAGTGTTCAAAAAATAATAGATAAATCAAATATAGAAAAAGAACTATATAGGAAAGATTTCAATGAAAAAAGAGAAAAAATTAGAGGAAAATTTAATAGAAGAAAATGAAAACATAAATTTAAAACACTTTATTTACTTAGATAAAGATAAATTACATTCATATTCATCTTAACTACTAGGAGGAATAGTACAAATAAGAAGACTGACAGAAACAGATGGGGTTAAATCTACGCAAGGTTCAGATGAGGAGTATACAGAAAAAGTACAAGAGGATGGTAAGGAAGGCGAAATCAGTATAGGTCCCAAAAATCTAGCCGGTGGATTAAGTGGGAAAGCAATTGATAAAACAATATCTAAAAATACGTTCAAAAAAGGACTTAATACAAAAAGTGACGAATTTGTCTATTCCTCAGCAGAAGATGTAATTGATCATGACAATGGATATTTAAAATTTGAAGTAAAGTTTAATTGAAAAAGGCATATTAAAAGAAATAAAAAATATGTCAGAACTACAAAAATATTCTTCGCTCATAAAAATAACTGGAACATTTAAGTTTTTTGACTGGGATTCAATTTTAGAAATAATTAGTGATCAAGAAATAATGGCAATGTTTATTCCTATAGATACAAAACTAAATCATACTCAAAGAAAAAATAAAGAGAAAGAAATGAACGCAGGATTAAAAATAATCAAAGCCTTTTCACTTGGCTCAATCACAATACATACTAAATTAGACGATTCTAACATAATAGGATCTATTAATCCAGAACATCTTCGTATGACAAGATATCAACTTAGATCAGCATATATTATGCCTGGAGACGTAGAGGTGACAGTAGTTGGATTTGTTCCAAGAAGAAAAATTGAAAAGACTAATTTTCCTGGTATTGCAGGAACAATAGATATGACTAAATTATGGGAAATATTTGTAGGAGAAATTGATGTTGTAGTAGATCCAATTGCAATCTACACAGAAATTAAGTAATAAAAACAATTCATTAATTTAACTACATAGAATTTAAGTATTGATAGAAGTTTGACTATGTGAATTCAATCCTCAAGCCAAAACTTCCGTAATCATTTCTCCCAATAATATTTTTTGGTTTTTTAATAGTGGTTACTAAGGATTGGTAGCTGCTGACTTTATATCCAAAACAAAAACACCCCCCATTTCTGGAGGGTGTTTTTGTAATTAAGCTATTAACAAAGCTTTAATTATTAACCGTTGATAGCAGGAGCGGTTAAAGCAACAGGAGCAACTTCCATAGCAGCTAAGTCTAGGGGGAAGTTGT
>JANMEE010000202.1:0-12401 GCA_031376645.1 Dolichospermum sp. OTE_75_concoct_329_sub
TACCCCTGAAAAATTCATCAATAAACATCCTGAAAATCCTCAAATCCTGGATATCCTGATTCAGACAATAAAAATGTGATACCCCTGAAAAATTCATCAATAAACATCCTGAAAATCCTCAAATCCTGGATATCCTGATTCAGACAATAAAAATGTGATACCCCTGAAAAATTCATCAATAAACATCCTGGATATCCTGATTCAGACAATAAAAATATGATACCCCTAAAAAATCCATCAATAAAAATCCTGGGTATCCTGATTCAGACAATAAAATTTTATTAATACTTCATCTATTTGGTTTCTTGATCATAAAGTTTAAAAAACTATACCTCCAGAGAGATAAAAACCAATTTATCCAGCTTTTATAGTTAAAGACTAAATGGGTTTTTAACAGAACACAACTCAGGGAAATATATTTAATGAAAGCTTTATTAATCTGGCCGATAATGCCTAATTCTTTTTGGTCTTATCAGGAAACCATTGATTTAGCTAAGTTACGTGCTACCAATCCACCATTAGGTTTAATCACGGTGGCAGCGATGTTACCGCAGGATTGGGAATTCCGGTTGAGCGATCGCAATATCGGTCTGGAGACAGATGCAGATTGGGAATGGTGCGATATAGTCATCATCTCTGCAATGATTATCCAAAAACAGGATTTTGGGGAAGCAATTAGAAAAGGTAAGAGATTAGGGAAAAAAGTCGCAGTGGGGGGACCATTTGCCACATCTGTACCCGAATTTGTGCTAGAAGCCGGTGCAGATTATTTAATTTTAGATGAAGGGGAAATCACCATTCCCATGTTTTTAGAAGCCTTAGAAAAGGGAGAAGAAAAGGGGATTTTCCGGGCTATAGAAAAACCTGATGTCACCACAACTCCTTTACCCAGATTTGATTTATTAGACTTAGATGCTTATATAGCAATGACAGTGCAATTTTCACGAGGTTGTCCATTTCAATGTGAATTTTGCGATATTATTACCCTTTTTGGCCGCAAGCCCCGCACAAAAACACCTGAACAAATTCTCGCAGAATTGGATGCTTTGTATAAAATGGGTTGGTGGCGTTATGTGTTTATAGTTGATGATAACTTTATTGGCAATAAACGCAATGCTAAAGTCTTTTTAAGAGCATTAATTCCCTGGATGGAAGAACGTAATTATCCTTTTGCTTTATTAACAGAAGCTTCATTAAATTTAGCAGAAGATGATGAATTACTAGAATTGATGGTAAAAGCTGGTTTTGTTCAGGTATTTATGGGGATTGAAACCCCTGATGTAGATAGTTTAGTAGGAATTAATAAACCCCAAAATACTCGCAGTTCCTTAGTTGAATCCTGCAATAAAATTACTAAAGCCGGATTGCAAATTATGTCTGGTTTTATCTTAGGATTTGATGGTGAAAAACCAGGTGCAGGTAAACGGATTCAAGAATTTGTGGAAGCAACCTGTATTCCCCAAGCACATCTAAATTTACTGCAAGCATTACCGAATACAGCCATGTGGACTCGTTTGCAAAAAGAAGGACGGTTGAGGGATGGTTTAGGTGAGTTCATGGGTTCTCAAAAGGCTCTGATGAATTTTGTTCCGACTCGGCCAATGTCGGAAATTGCTGAGGAGTTTATTGATGCTTTTTGGAATTTATATGAACCTATGCCCTACTTAAAACGGACTTTTCGCCATTTTATGATGATGGAAGGTTGGCGGGCTAAATACCAACGAACTTTAACAAAACCAGAGTTCCAATTTTTAATGTCTATTTGTTGGCGACAAGGAATGTTGCGTTCTACACGGTTTGTTTTTTGGCAGCAATTAATCACAATGTCCCGGCAGAAACCTCATCTATTATATGATTATTTAATTGCCTTGGGTACAGGTGAACATTTTTTCAAATTCCGTCATGAAGTAAAGGCAGAAATAGAAGCAGAATTAGCAGAATTTCAGAAACATCAACGGGAGGAAGAAGCAAAGAGTTTACAGTTAGAAACTGTAAGTTAAATAGCTCAATTTAAAATACTTAATTCCCAGATCCTTGACTTATTAAAGTAGTTAGGGATCTTTTTATTAAAATGCCCACAAAACTTATTCCTGTAACCAATTCTCTAAACTTAAACCCTCAACTCTCAATAAATCACTATCATTAGAAACCAAAATAAACCCTTTAATGATAGCAGTTGCAGCAATTAAAATATCTTCTGTTTGGATTGGTAATCCTCTTAATCTGAGATTGGCATGAATTTCTGACGCTTTTTCTAAAATCGCTAAATCATCTAATAAAATGATTTGATAATCCTTACAGAAATTATCAAATTTTTCTAATTGCTTAGTTGCATTGACTGCAAACAAACCTCTTTTTACTTCAAAGTAAGTAATACAACTTATACACAATAATCCTTCTTGAGTACGAAATTGTTGTAATTTTTGCTTAATTTTGAGATTATTTTTCAGTTCTAAGGAGACAATATTGGTATCTAATAAATACGCCATGTTATCTATTTCCGTTTAATCATTTCATCAAAAATTGCTATTTGTTCGGGAGTTAATTCATTTAATGTCCCTGCTACTGCTTCTGTCACCATAATTCCGCTACAGCGGGTTTTTAATTCCTGATCTTCCATACTATTAAACTCCTCAATAGGTAAGTTAGTTTGAAATAATTTGTATAAAAGTTCAATCATTTCTGTGGGATTAAGTTCTTCTTTAAATAAAGGACGTTCTTTCATTAAAACAGCCACAGTTTTCTCGATTCTGTTGATCATGGATTCTTGTTGAATTTCTGTTGATAACATAATATTTCCTCCAGAGAAATGTAAATAATATTCATGGATGTTATCTATTGTAGCATTTTTAAGTTTTGTGATGTCTGTTCATTGTTGTAGTGTTAATTTCTGAGTAATAGACTGTATCAGATTTTGAATTTAATTGTTTAACTATTAAGTTTTATATATGATGCCGTTTTAGTTTAGTTTAGTATAATATTACAGTGGGTAATGTTTACCCTGTAATTACAAATAAAACAATGCCAGCAAAGGATACTTACCATGATGCGGTTAAAAATGCTTTAATTAAGGCTGGTTGGACGATTACCGCTGATCCTTATCCAATTAAGTATGAAGAAATCAGACTTATCGCTGATTTAGCTGGTGAAAAAACGATTGCTGCTACAAAAGAGAGTGAACAAATTGTTATTGAAGTTAAAAGTTTTTTGAGTCGTTCTCCCATGCGTGAATTTGAAACAGCTTTAGGTCAATCAATTTTGGATTTACGTTAGCGAAGCGTACGCAGCGCAGCGAGTATTTTGGATGAATTCTGCCCTGAAGGGGCGGAGCTTGTACCGAAAATTCCCAATCTAAAATCTAAAATTTTTCGGTCAATATCTGATTTATCAAACTTTTCTTCTGGCTACTCATCCTGAGTATAAAGTATTTTTAGCAATCGGTAAAAATATTTATGAAAAGTTTTTTGAACAAGTTGCTATTCAACTGATTTTACAAAAATATCAAGTTTCACTATTAGTTATTGATATTAATCAAGAGGAGGTTATTAAATGGACAAGCTAACTCATTATCAAAACTTAATCAAACAAATTTTAACTGAATATGAAAAAATCTCATCACAAGTTATTGATCCTGATATAGATGAGGTGTTAATGTTTGATGATCAAAGAAGTCAATATCTTTGGTTTAATATTGGTTGGAAGAATGATAAACGAGTAAAAACAATTTCTGTTTATATTCGCATTAAAAATGAGAAAATTTACATTGAGGAAGATTGGACTGAAGAGGGAATAGCTACAGATTTATTAAGAGAAGGTGTACCGAAAGAAGATATTGTTTTAGCTTTTTATGATCCAGAAACTCGGAAGTTGACTGAGTTTGCTGCTGTTTAATTCTCTGTTTAAAATGATGCGATACCTAATTATCTCATTAATGCTTGAAAACTAGCTTGAATAAAATGCTTATCAAAAGTTAAAGCTTGAGTAACTTTATATTTTCTCATTACCACAAAAGAAACACAATCAACTAAACCCCATGATTTATCTTGATGTTGTTTATATAAATTTAATGCTTCCTCAAATAATTCAGGATTTAAGTGGATAACTTCTATATCATCAGAATTTAAAAAAATTTCCATTAATTCAACTGCTTCACTTTTATAATTACTCGATAAAGCATTACCAACTTCTAATAAAATTTCATCAGTGGTTATCAAAGGATAATTTTCAAATTGTTGAGCTAATTCTAAAGCTTTGAGATGATATTGATCTCGTTTGTTTATTAAAGCTACAATCTTTAAAAAACGTGAATGATCATAGGTAACAGGTAAAACCAATTATCCATTACCTATTTCTTATATCAATTTTTTTAACAGCCTTTTCTGAATCGCTTAACTGTTTAATAATTCCATAAACTTGGTTCAGATAACGAGATAAATTTTCTCGTTTTTAGAATTAGGTTGCCAATTTTGCTATGATTGATGTATTGTAGACTATATGTCACAGCAAAGCAAACGTTCATATCAATTATCGAATGCAAGGAACACAAATTTCTTTTTTTCCTAACGAGGATGAGCATAATCCTAGCCAAAAGCAAAAGAAGCCGAAATTAGGGCGTTATGAGCGTATTCAACGCGAACTAGATCAAGAAAATTCCGATCCATATAAGATATTTACTGATGTTAGTTCGCCCGCAAGTCCATTATCTCAATATACTTTTGTGGATCTGTTTTGTGGTGCTGGGGGAATCACACAAGGTTTATTTCAAGCTGGATTTACACCATTGGCTAGTTTAGAAATTAGTCCAATTGCTTCTGCTACGCACAACAAAAATTTCCCACAATGTCATCATTTCTGTGGAGATATTGAACAATTTTCTCCCCAAAATTGGCTGCAATAAATAGGCTCACCTGATGTAAATGTTGTTGTTGGTGGACCACCATGTCAAGGATTTTCAGTAGCCGGAAAACGTGATCCAAAAGATCCTCGAAATAGGTTATTTTATGAATTTGTGCGTGTTGTTTCAGAAATACGTCCTTGGTATGTAGTCATGGAAAATGTGCCGGGTATTTTGACAATTCAAAAAGGGGATGTAAAGACAGCAATTATTGAAGCTTTTGAATCTATTGGTTATCCTCATATTTCTGTGGCAATTTTAGAATCTGCGGCTTATGGAGTCCCACAAATTCGACCAAGGGCTATTTTTATCGCCAATAGATTTGGAATGCCAAATCCTTATCCTCAAGCGCAATTAAACCAAGAAGAATACAAACCTATTGAATCAGCAATTTCTGATTTACCAGAATACACTCGAATATCGGAAATTAATCACGAATGGACTAAACATTCACAGGAGTATATGGAACGTCTTGCTCAAGTTCCTCCTGGTGGTTCTTTATATACAAAATATGTTGATGCTTTCAAACGACAATATCCCGGTAAACCGAGTATGACTGTGAAAGAAAATCATGGTGGTACACATATTCATCCATATTTAAACCGTGTGATTTCTGCTAGGGAAATGGCAAGATTACAAACATTTCCCGATTCATTTATTTTTGAAGGTAGTATGAAAAAAGCGATGTGGCAAATTGGTAATGCTGTACCACCACGTTTAGCAGAGTGTATTGGTTATGGATTGATTCCTTACTTAAATAATATTTACTTGAACAAAAAATAACCATTTATTTTTCTTGATTTTGAACAAATTCAATTAGCTTTTCATTAAGTGCATTACGCCAAGCTTCAAAATCATACCAACCACAACCAATACAACCTTCCTCTGCTTCATCACCTCGCTGATGTTGGGAAGGCCAATTTTCACCTGCTTGATACCAGAATTTAATACCAAAAGGTGTACCTCGTTTACCAGTTTTAATACAGCGTTCACAACTTCTCGATTTTAAAAGATTATGATTCCCAGAAGCGTCTTTCTTGAGTAATTGAAATTTTTTCCTGATTTCGGTTTCACTCATAGAGGTTAAATGTGGAGCTTCACTTTCTCCCCAACGTTCCATAGGAAATCTATGATCAATAACTAACTCATGCTTCTCTCTTTGTCTCTGTTCTATTACATCTGTATATGAATAAACCTGGAGAATTCTTTGAACTAAAGAATCTGGTATATTAGAAGCTGAATTAGCTGATTTTATCTCTCCTGTCCAACTATCTCCTAAACGTATTTGTTGACAAGTTGGACAAAAATTCTTTATGGTATTCTCAACAGCAATCAGATGTCTGCTTTAGCAGAAGTGGTACAGCGTTAAGGTGAAAATGGCAGCGCCGATATTACCACCAGACAGAATATACAACTACGCGGGATCAACATTGAAGATATTCCCGATATCTTTAATAAATTTCACAAAGTCGGATTAACTACTATCCAATCCGGGATGGATAATGTCCGTAATATTACAGGTGATCCTGTAGCTGGCTTAGATGCAGATGAGTTTTATGATACCAGAGAATTAGTCCAGCAAATCCAAGATATGCTGACTAACAACGGTGAAGGTAATCCCGAATTTAGCAATCTTCCCCGAAAATTTAATATTGCGATTACTGGAGGAAGAGATAATTCCATTCATGCAGAAATTAATGATTTAGCCTTTATTCCCGCATTTTGGGGAAATGAAAACGAAGTACCAATCTTTGGTTTTAACGTCATTGTCGGCGGCTTATTTTCGGCAAAACGTTGTGAAGCGGCTATTCCTCTCAATGTTTGGGTATCTCCTACCGAAGTTGTATCATTATGCAAAGTCATTGTCGAGATTTTCCGAGATCATGGACTACGCGCAAATAGACAAAAAGCCCGGTTAATGTGGGTACTTGATAAATGGGGGATAGAAAAATTCCGCGCAGAAGTAGAAAAGCGGTTTGAAAAATCATTATTACCCGCAGCAGCTAAAGATGAAATTGACTGGGAAAAACGAGATCATGTCGGGATATATAAACAAAAACAACCCGGATTTAACTACGCAGGGTTAAATATTCCCGTCGGAAGATTGTCTGCTGATGATATGTTTGCAATTGCCCGATTAGCGGAAGTTTATGGAAGTGGAGAAATCCGGTTTACCGTAGAACAAAATATCATTATCCTAATATTCCTGACTCTAGTTTAACAACATTTTTCACAGAATCAATATTAGAGAGATTTTCAGTTAACCCTGGTTTATTAATGCGATCGCTAGTATCATGTACAGGCGCACAATTTTGTAACTTTGCCTTAATAGAAACCAAAAATCGCGCCCTATCAATGATTAAATCATTGGAATCAGAATTAACTTTATCACGTCCCGTGCGAATTCATTGGACAGGATGCCCTAACTCCTGTGGACAGCCACAAGTAGCAGATATTGGCTTAATGGGAACTAAAGCCCGTAAAAACGGCAAAATGTCCGAAGGTGTAGACAACATTGGCATACACAAACACGCACTGGCAGGATTGAGAAAATTCGCAAATTGCACCCCCAACCGTTTATTGAAATTCATCTCCGTGATGCTGCTAATTTGGGTATTATTGATAATCAGTGGTTGGAAGTGCGATAGCTGCGCTCGCCGAAGGTATCGCGTCGTGGTACAACTAAGTTTCCGGCTAAAGTCACAAAAGCTATTTCTCTCGGTACTGTCTTTGTACATATCCACTGGGGTAAGCTATGGGCAGATGATGCAGAAGCTAACACGCTTACCCATCCAGAAGCTTGTGCTGATTCCCTCCAACCAGAATTAAAAGCCTGTGCTGTGCAATTATTACCAATTCTTGTAGAATCTACCATTAAAAATTATCAACTTCAGTCCTCTCAATGGTAAACTTTTAACTAGATTCCTCAATTAAGAATTCACAATTTAATCTATAGTTAATAATCAATAGTTATGATTATTATTTTAAATACCTAAATTGTCAAGTGATTATCATGATTAATCTTAAAATTCAAGTAATGAGCTATTACTTTTAAAGGCACTTTCTTAAACTGCAAAGTTTGTGAAAGTAGAAAATATATGATTGTTTTTTATCCTTGAGATTTATCTACAAGGCTTTTGTTTTATCTTCATAATTTCCAACTTAACTTTAACCAGAGGGTGTCAAATGAGAAAATTAATTAAAAGATTTCTAGAATTTACCAGTGATAAAAGTTTTATTCACTTGATTGAAATCATAGAGGTAATAGTTTCCAAGTTACTATCTCTATTTATGGTAATAGTAATTTTCGCCACACTTGCTGATTTGGCAATATTTATTTTTCGGCAAATACTTTCTCCAAAAGAGAGTTTTAGTAAGATATTATTTGAAATTTTTGGACTATTTCTGAATGTTTTAATTGCTTTGGAAATATTAGAAAATATTACTGGCTACCTAAAAAAGCACATTTTACAAGTTGAATTAGTTATTGCTACTTCTTTGATTGCCATTGCTCGGAAAATTATTATTCTTGATTTAAAAGTAACTGAAGGTATAGAAATTATCGGTTTAGGGATTGCGGTTCTTTCTCTATCAATTAGTTATTGGATAATTCGGACTAGTCATTCTCAAAAATAAAGTCTGAATCAGGATTGCCAGGATTTAAAGATTAACAGGAAGAAAACCAGATTTTATGACCTTGAAATATACATAGGGTGGGCATTGCCCACCGGCTAAAGGTTTTGGTGGGCAATGCCCACCCTACTCAAATATCATTTATGATTCCTACTAGCAAGAAAAAGGGAACAGAATTGAAAATCTTTTGTCCAGTTTCTGTGTAAATTGTATATATTCCAATACAGTGCAGTTAAGAATTTTCCTTTCCTCTGTGTTTTCTGCTTCTGGAGTGGTATGCCTACGGCTCCCGTAAGGAATATATTAAAAAAAATGATTTTTCGATTTTGTATTTTGAATGGGAGCAATGGGAAGGCTAGTAAAGCTATAGTATATTTAGAAAGGGTGTGCGGCCGTGAATATTGCTAAAGTCAAGTCTACTACCACAAAATTTGATAGCGTGGCATCAGCCATAGAATTTGTTTAGACACACTCAGTAACTCGATGACAGGCAAAAACGCAAGACAGAATGCATTTCTGCGGTTGGTGTCCAGTAAGGTCGAAGCCTCAGAGCCAGCATCTCGCTACTCTTTGCTTCCTGGGAAAGAAATGGTAATTGGACGTGACCCCATCTGCCAAATTGTCTTGGATGCCATGATATACCGGATGGTATCTCGTCGTCATGCGGTAATCCGTCCCCTTTCTTTGTCTCCAGACAGCCGGCATAGCTGGGTAATTTGTGATTTGAATAGTGCCAATGGCACTTTTTTAAATGGAAAACACTTACAAGGATGTCAAGAATTACATTTAGGTGATCATATTTCTCTTGGTGCTGATGGACCACAATTTATTTTCGAGTATGAAGTTATTGCTCAAAAAACGGTGATAAATGTTAGTAAAGCCACAGTATTATCATCTGTTAATAACCATCATTTATCATCAAAGCAAGATTCTGTAAGCTTCACACAATTGTTTCCTATTATCTCTACTGGTAAGGATCTAACTCGCAAAGCCTACCTTATACCAGGAATCTTGACGGTAGTTTTTGTAGTCTTAATGTTCGCTACTGTAGGTTATCCCCAGGCAAATCAACTAATTGTGGGATCTTACATCGCTTCTGCGGCTTACTATTTTGTTTATCAATTATGTGGTAAGTCTAAACCTTGGTGGGTACTCATAGGTGCTGCATTGAGTACAATGTTAATTTTGCTCAGTCCTCTATTAGATTTATTCATCAAAGTATTCCGAGATATCTTACCTGGAACATTGGATACTACATCTCAAGATGGGATTACCTTTACCGAATTATTAGTCCGAATGTTTTTTGGTGCGGGGTTAATGGAGGAACTGCTGAAAATATTACCAGTATTAGGCGCATACTGGATTGGCAACTCCTTACCATCACCTTGGAAAGAACGGATTGGGGTTTGGGAACCTTTGGATGGCATTCTTCTCGGTACAGCTTCCGCTGTGGGCTTTACTTTACTAGAAACCCTTGGTCAATATGTACCCTTAATTTCTCAAAATTCTGGTCAATCAGTGGGTTTACAGCTACTTATTCCCCGCATTTTAGGTTCTGTGGCTGGACACATGGCTTATAGCGGATATTTAGGCTACTTTGTTGGTTTGGCTGTATTAAAACCCCTGAAAGGCAAGCAAATTCTCTCTGTGGGTTATTTGAGCGCTTCTGCACTTCACGCTTTATGGAATGCGACAGGTTCTATTAATGCTTTTTTCTTGGTGGTAGTTGGTGTTTTATCCTATGCCTTTCTTATGGCTGCCATTCTCAAAGCCCGGGTATTATCACCAACAAGATCGCAAAACTTTGCTACCCGCTTTCTCGACTCAAAATAGCGGGAGTTAGAAGTAGGGGCGCAGGGCCTGCGCCCAGTTAGGAGTCAGGTTGAGAGTCAGAGTTTGACAGATGTTGCAGGGCATAATCAGCGATCGCTAAAGTAATTTTTGCTTGTTCTATTTCTGATAAATTTGCCCAATCTCGATGTTCAAAATCTCTAATTATAGATGTTAGTGTATGTGATTCACTACTTCGCATTGCATAAGTAAAAGGACGAGCTAAAACTAACAGATCATCTGTTTCCCAATTGGGTAGTAAAGCTTGCACACATTCCATCAGTTTTTCACTAGCTGATTGTTCAAGAATGAAAACTTCAGAAGCCTTTTGCGCGAACTGCTTGCAGCAGCGCTCCGCTATCGCAGTGAGTAAAACTCCAGGGATAACCGAAAAAGCATTTTGCAAAACTTCCTGAAGATAATTAACTGTATTTTTACTAATATTTTTGTCTTCAATAACAGTAACCTGATCCCAAATTATATTTACGTTTTGATAAAAATTATCAGCACTCGTGATCAATTCTGAGTCTGAGAACTCTTGCAAACCAAACTGTAGTTCTAAATCATGAAAATAAGCTTCTGAGGCTTCATCAGCCAGATTCCAGGGATATGTAGCATCTTCAGGTTCTAATAGTGCTTCTAGAAATTCTAAATCTATATTCGAGGGGACAATATTCAAAATATTTACGTCGTTAATTTGGTTTGTCATTTTCTTCTCACTATTAATTCATTGCTCTTGTTGACAGCTACAACCTGAAGAATTGGATTTCCGTAAAATAATTAACTCCAGCATCTTTATCTGTTGAAGTTAAGAAATCTTAATACAGTAAATAGCAGATAAATAATATTAAACAGACAATGTGGTTAGTATATTAATTGTCCTGTCAGCTTACCACTAATGAACCTCAGCCCACAACAGGGTTTTAGTTTTACTCCTGACTCCTGACTCCTGACTCCTGACTTCTACTATCTTCTTCTCGAATAAATTCCCAAATTTCACCTTTAGAACTCCCAAACATCAACTGCATTCCCGATGTTAAAGGTACTTCTTCCCGCAGGATTTGTTGCCAACCATTAGGGCTTAAATACCAGGTAGTCCCATAGGTAGAGAAATCTTGTAAGTAATAAGTAGTAATTGATGTAGTTTCCCGGAGAGTATGCCGACATAAAATTTCCGCATGGCGTTTGGAAATATAAATTTCGGGGATGACAATATCATTATCTTTCGTGCGACCGATGCGGGTGACACCAGGACGTAATGGCCAAGTTTTACCCCCTGGTGAGAGCGATGTCTTCCCCCGCCCTAGGCATCGCAAATAAGCTATATTCCTAGGGTTAGCTGGGACAGAAATTCCCGTATCTGGTAGTTCTGTAATTCCTTCGCCTACGTCCTTAATCAGTTCTCCATCAAAATCAGGATGGAGGTAGAGAACTGGTAATGTCCAAGCTGGTTGATTGAATTTATACAGTGTTAATAGTTCTTGTCTGGCTATTGTCACTGCTTCATCAATTGATTTACGCGATCGCAAACTGGCCGCAAAAGTTTGAATAAAACTATGACTTTCGGCATCAGCAATTTCATCGCGCATCCCTAAAACCGCTGGCACACCGTGACGAATCAGCACCTCAGCCAAACTACTAGCAGGTATAGCCTGGTGATTAACTGCTGCTGGTTGCGCTCCCCAACAGGCGTTAAAAACTCCCAGTTTTATGCCTGTCCGAGTTAAAACTTGAGCCAATTCTCTCCCATTAATTCTCAGTTCATTTCCTAAAAATAATGAGCCTCCATCCGGATCTGGTAATCCATGTCCAGCATAAAAGAATACATTATAAGCTTTAGTTTCTAACTCCCGAATTAACTCTGTCTTAGTAGGTTGCACCAGTATTTTTACTGTACTAGGTGCATATCCAGCGGCAGTTTTGCCCACAGAATGACCTTCTAATAATGTCTTTTTCAGTAATAATCCTTCCTGATCTAATTGTAATTTGTGATCATGTCCTAACACCAACAGAATCTTGACAGCCCGGTCGGTTCGCAATTCTG
>JANMEE010000206.1:0-150552 GCA_031376645.1 Dolichospermum sp. OTE_75_concoct_329_sub
TGGCATTTTGATCTGCAATTGCCTGAGATAATGTCGGTGGATCGTTGATATTTTCAACTGTAATCGTAAAGATATCACTAACAGTTACCCCGGCTTTATCTGTTGCGATCGCTTTAATATTCAAATTCCCTACATGATCATTAGTTGGTGTACCGCTAAAGGTGCGAGTTTCCGCATCAAAAGTTAACCAATTTGGTAAAGCATTGCCATTTTCTAATGTTGCGGAATAGCTAAGAACATCACCCGCGTCAATATCTGTGAAGGTATTGGTGGGAAGTTGGAAATTGAAAGCAGTTCCTTGTTTGGCATTTTGATCTGCAATTGCCTGAGATAATGTCGGTGGATCGTTGATATTTTCAACTGTAATCGTAAAGATATCACTAACAGTTACCCCGGCTTTATCTGTTGCGATCGCTTTAATACTCAAATTCCCTACATTATCATTGGTGGGAGTGCCGCTAAAGGTGCGAGTTGTGGAATTAAAAGTCAACCAACTTGGTAGAGAATTACCATTTTCTAAGGTTGCTGAATAAGTAAGAACATCACCCGCGTCAATATCGGTGAAGGTATTGGCTGGGATGGTGAAGCTGAATGTCGTATCTTCTATAGTGCTTTGATCTGCCATTGATTGCAGTATTGTTGGAGGATGATTCACATCAACAATACTGCCAACACTTGTTATGGTATCAGCTTGATTTGGGACTGCTTCTGTCAAGCCTGAGTTATCAGTTGCCACACTATAGAAGGCGTAAGTATGACCGATTGTACCTACATAAGTTGCCTCGGTTAGCGTAGTTTTATCCAACCAAGGCGTAAATTCGCCACCGTTATCGGATACATAAATTGTGTAGGTAGCTAAGGCAGAACCGTTAGCGTCGTCGTTTCCTGTCCAGTTGACTAAAAATTCAGTGTCGGGAACGATTGTGGGGAGAGCCTTAACGCTACTGGTGGGTTTGCCTGCGTCGAGGGTGTTGAAGATGGGGGGAGTATCAATGGGAGCTTCGGTATCGAAGATAATGGTGGCTTTAGCATCAATGACTGTACCTGTTGTCACATCTCGTTTGGCTCTGATGGTGTAGTTAACGAAGCCGTCTCCAATGCCATCGGCGTTGTTGGGAGGTAAGAAGCCTGTCAGCGCATCAGTAGTAATGTCACCTGTACTGGGATCAATGGTGGTGACTGTCCAGAAGGCTTCTCCTTTTACGAGGTCAATGCCTGCTGTTACGTCAACGAAGTAACCGCGAGTGGCGGTTAGGTCAAGGCGTTGGTTATAGAAGGCGGTGTTGGCGGGTACGTCAAAGATTAGTCCTCCCCAACCAAAGCTACTGAGTCGGAAGGTACGCAGATCTAGGTCGGTATCGAGGGGATGGGTGATGGTGACGGTTTGAGCGGGTGCGGTGGCGGTGCTTTGGTTTTCAAAGCGGATGGTGTAGGGAAGGGTAGAGGAGGCAGAAGTCCATTTTTCTTCACCAAAGCCTGTTGGACCAATGATGTCGTTGGGGTCACGAGATGTGACAATGGGTATTGTGGTGTTATTATCTGGGGGGAATTTTTGGGGAAAGAAGCCACCTGAACCACCACCTGAGCCACCACCTGAACCACCACCTGAACCGTCTGAATCATTGGGATCGTTTTCATCTACATCTAGAAGTCGGATAGTGAAGAATTCAGATTTATCATAAACAAATAGGGGAATAATTGAAAGAAGCGTTGCCGTTGTCTTAACTTCTATTTGGTAAGAACCTGAACCTGCTTCATAATCTAGTAGAGAACCGTTAGCAACAACCAGTTGATTCCCTGATATACTAAATCGCCCCCCAGCATCTTCAACAAGAGAAAACTCGTATCTAAAATTAGCAGCATCGAGATGCTTATCATAGACACTAAATTCTCCTATTGGTATTCCATTGAGACTATTTTCTCGAATAGTATTAGAGCTTAATATCACGCCAATTTTTTTCTCTTGAAAATCCCATACTTTTCCTGTGGTGGAGGGAATTTTATCTGAGGATAATAAGTCGAGATTATTCAAGGTATCCCAATTTAAACTTTTCCCAGAATTAGGATCGTAAATGTTTCCTCCATTTAAAAGCCTGTTCAGTAGAACATACGCATAGCCATGATCACCGATAAAAGGAAGTATTTTATCCCATCCTGTATATGTTTCTCTTGGCTGCCCGTATGCAACCAGATTTCCAAGTGAATCCCTCCAAGGATTAATATATAAATCCTGATGAGCGAAGGGCTGAACGAAACCGAATCCAGTTGCCGCAAGAGTTGTAAACCGATTAGATTGCCCCAAACTGGTATGAATAGCAATAACCTTAGTTGCGTCAGTGGAATCAACAATGTTATCGTTGTCATTGTTGTTTCTAGGATTTTGCTCAAAGTCAGGAGCAGCAGCATCTAGTGCAATAATTTTGCCAACTGTTTGCCCTTGTTGTTTTAAATATTCCCCAGCATCTCCTGCTGTTTGAGCGCCTAAACTATGACCGATTAATGCTACTTTGCTCGAAACATATCCTGAATCTATTATGTATTGACCGACAGCATCTCCCAGTAATTGGGTGGTTTTTGCAGCGGAACCATAAGCTTGGTAGTTGACCCCCAAAAAAGATGCTCCTCTCTCCCAATCAACCAAGATAACATTAGAATCTGGTTCTCGTTGTTTCAGGGAATTGGCCATTCCTGCCATCCATGGTGTAGGCACATAATTGTTATTAGGATTTCCTCCTGTATTTTGGAATCCATGAATTATAATATAGGTCTGATTTTGTGGGTTGATTGTGCCATTTTTAACTCGTCCGCCATTATCCCAAACATTAAAGTAAACGTCCGTACCGGGTAACAATATGGAGGAACCACCTGGGACAAAGTATTTTAAGTCTTCTAATAGTGTGCTTGCCTCTCCTATCACAAGTTGGCTATTATTTAAAGACATCACCCTCTGATTATTTGTTGCTTCAAACTCAAGAGGTGAAGCCATCGAGAGACTTGTATCAAAAGTATTTACTTCACTGTCATTAATCAATAAAGCAGCGAGTTTATTGTCTGTTAAAGATGGCGAACTTACATTATTGATTTGTGTATTTTCAACAGGTTGATTTGCACCATAACTAGCAGCAAATAAGGCAATATTATATAATTCACTCAAAGAAAGAGTCGGATAATCCTTTTCTGAAAATGGAACTCCTGAAACTTGTGCTTCACGTCTCGCAACTGCTAAGGAGAGTTGTTGTATTTTCAATAAGTTGTTTTGTATATCTCCAACCGTTTCCCCGACCGATTCACGGAAAACTTTCCAGAAATTTTCGGTTAGGGTTGGATTAGTAAATGATTCAGGAAATTGGCTTTCTACTGTTTTAATGTAGGAATCCCATTTTAAAGCAGTTGTAGGATCATCCAGAACACTCAGGGAAAAATTAAGAGACGATAGAGAAGGAAGAGCTTGGGCATAAAAAGTGATGGAACCTATTGTCCCTGGAGCCAATACCCCAAAAGGACTGTTATCAGATTGTAAAAGCAAATCTAAACTAGTTTGATTAAACAAATCTCCCCTAGTCAAAGCAATAGGAGCTTTGGTGTCGCTAGACAATAATGCTAACGGATTATCCATATCAATGTTGCCGTTATTAGCAAATTGAATAGTGATGGGGATAACTGCTCCTGGTCGAACGGCTGAAGGTGCAATAATTTCCGTTACAAGATTTGCCTTGCCACCCTCAACAACTGTGAAACCATTCTGTAAGGTACTGACTTGATTATTGCGATTTTTAGCAACGACATCATAAACCCCTGCCTTATTGCCCTTCAAATCGAAAGTTACAAATAACTTGGTGGAGTCAATCAAATCTACACGACTAGCAGCTATCTTCGTACCCAGAGTGTTATCTACAAGCGTAAAAATTGTTTCCCCATCAAATTTGGCTCCGAGAATTTCAACTGTTACCTTACCCGCATTTCCTCCTGTTTTAGTTGATAAAGAGCGGATTTCAAAATCGAGAAGTTTTGCTTCAATCGAAAAACTTGGCGTAGATTCGGCAACCGTTTGTCCATAGGCTAAAACATAATAGGTTCCTGCTTGTGTTTCGGGTATAACAATTTCTTGATCGGGAGATAACGCCTCCGAAAAACCGAGATCAAAGGCAGAACGAGTCGGCACTTCTCCATAACGCAGATATAACTCATTCGCCGCCGTCGTCGAAACACTGTCCAACTTCAACCGTAGAGTTTCCCCTGCTCCGACCTCAAAGCGGTAGTAAACCCCTTGACCTTGGGCTAAAGCTCCTGTACTCGGTGTTCCCAAGGTCAAACGCTCCACATCCAAATTCACCTTATCCAGAGTCGCCTTCAGATTATTACTTTCATTCGATTCAGGAATTTCATTGCGAATATCACTGCGAATAATGACCTGATAATCCCCAGGAACCACCCCTGGTAAAGGAGCCGTCAGCGTATTGGTATAACTATTGCCACTGAGGACTTCCCCCGAATTATTAACCTGTCCCAAGAACAGATCATTGATATCCCATTGACCATCCTTTGAGAGATAAAGAGAATCCGACCAATTCCCCACAACCGCATTACTACCCTCATTTGTCACCGTATAGGTAATACTTGCCTTCTGTCCTGTCACCCCATTCGCGGGAATAGTAATCGTTCCCACGACTAAATCCGCAGGCTGGGCTAACGACACCACAACAGAAGTGGGATCATAGGCGACATTATTGTTTTCGGCAGTTCCCTCATAGAGCGAATTACCTGCATCGGTCTTAGCAAATAGATAGAATGATCCCGATATACCCTGGGGTAAACGGAAAGACTCAGTTTGGCTGTAGGTCGCCCCTGCCGCGAGGTTTCCCGTGTAATAGCTATAACCTAGATAGGTATCACTACTGCGATCAAATACCTGATCGCGGGAAAGATAAAAGGCTTCGTACCAACTGCGATCGCCTGTTTCCACCGTTCCTGCATTACGCACCGTCCAACTGACCGTGAGATTTTGACCACTAACACCCATTGTTGGCGCATTTACACTAACCATTACTAGGGCTGGACTCGCTGTAACACCGACGCTTGTTCCTGCGGTTGTTCCCTCAGTCGCCTTATCATTATTATTTTCTAAAGCCTCTTCATAGACGTAGTTCAAAGCATCTGTCCGAACTAGGGTGTAATAATTCCCTGCTTGTAGGTTATTCGGCAAATTAAAACTACGGGAAACACTATACTGCTCAGACGCATCCAATGCTTCAGAACGATAGGCATAGCCAAGGAAATTATCATCATTGCTAATTTGGTTATCGGTCGAAAGATAAACGCCGTCATACCAATAATTGCTATTAGTAGTACGACTTCCAAAATTCTTAACTGTCCAATTAACCGTTAAAGCTTGCCCAGATTGGCCACTGCTCGGCGAACTAACCTGAGTGACCTGAAGATCGGTTGTTTCTCGTGTCACCGTTAAGGGCTGACCTGTAGAGTTATTATTATTTTCTTGGGTTGCCTCATAGACAGAGTTTCCCGCATCTGTCACCACAAAAACCTGATAACCCGCGATCGCGTCAATGGGAAGAGTGACTAATTCGCTACGAGTATAGGACTGATTAGGAGCTAGAATTTCTCCACGATTAAACGATCCCAAAACAATATCATCGCCGTTACCGATTTGAGCATCCTTAGAAAGAATAACCCGATCCGTCCAACTACTAACAGCCGTATCCCCAGTTCCCTGATTACGAACCGTCCACTCTACCCGCAGAGCCTTACCCGCTTCCCCTGTCGTGGGTGCAGAAGCCGAAACCACTACTAAATCCGCAGGTTGAGAGGTAATGGCAATGGGAGTTGTTGCTAGGAAAGTATTATTTTCATTATTCAATTCAAAGACTTCATTATTACTATCGGTAATACCAAATAGATAGTAATTACCTGTCAAAGTATTGGGTAGAGTATAACTAAAATTACTGGTATAGGACTCATCAGGAGCCAAACTTCCGTAATGGGATTGATTGCCAATAAGCAGATCGGTATTAGGATCAAGTTGATTATCTACAGAAAGATAGAAACGTTCAGCCCAATAATAATTAGGGGTTGTTGTTGAGCCAAAATTGGTAACTTGATAGCTGAAGTTCAGGGCGCGACTGGCCGTTGCCTGGGTTGGAGCCGTCAGAGAAGCGATTTCTAGATCGGGCGGTGGGGTCAGATTAATACGAGTCGGGGTTGCTTTATGACCCGTATTATTGCCATCAAAAATATTTTCATAGACTTGATTGCCTGCATTCGTCACCACAAAGAAGTAATAGTCCCCACTGATGCCGATGGGCAAGGAAACCGTCTGCGATGAGGTGTAGCTGTCATCACTGTTCAGGATTCCATTTTGAAAAAACGTCCCTAAATTGCGATCGCTTGCATCTAAGACCTCATCAGCAGACATGAAAACCTGATCGTACCAAGAGGTTTCCCGATTTTTGCCGATTCCCTTATTGGAGACAGTCCAACTGAGATTCAAAGACTGACCTGAAAAAGATTGGGATGGAGTCGTAACATTAGTAACTTGGAAATCGGGTGGTGGTGTAAGGGAAACATTAGTTTGTACACCGACTGTTAGGTTGTCATTTTCCTTGTCATTTTCAAAGACATTATTACTAACATCTGTTTTGACTAGGAAATAATAATTACCACTAATGCCACGCGGTAAAGTTACATCCAGATGATTGGTATAACTATCTCCTGCGTTGAGATAACTGGGATTGTTCGCTTGTCCCAAAGAAATATCCGTATCATCAAAAGTATTATCTAGGGACAAATAAACGGAATCACTCCAGTAGGGGGAACTGGTTGCCCCATTACCGACGTTTTTGACCGTCCATTGAATGGCGGTTGATTGGCTAGAAAAGGCCGTTAGAGGTACAGCAACACTAGATACTTGAAGATTAGGGAAGGTTTTTAAAGTAACGGCAATTGGTATATCATCAATTGTTGTATTATTAGTTTCTGTTCCTGAATATTCTAGAATTTGATTATTGGCATCAGTTGAGACGATAATTCGTTGATTACCGCTAAGTATTAAAGGTAGCGTGATTGATTGAGTCCGTTCAACAGAAACCCCTGGTGCAATCGCTCCATCAAAAGTAAACGATCCTAACAATTGATCATTGCCTATGTTGGCATCATCGGATAGATAAACGTAATCCACCCAACTTCCAGAAGCATTTACATTACCCTGATTAGTTAATGTCCAACTAATATTTATTGCTTCTCCAGATTGGGCATTAATTGGTGCAACAATATTACTAACTACTAAATCTGGTAAGTTAGTATTAATATCATTATCAATAATGTTTAAAACTGCTGTTTTTTGTGTTCCTAATGTTGTCCCATTGGTAGGATTAGATAAGGTTAAATTGACAGTTTCTGTGGGTTCGTAAACATTGTCATCAATAATAGGAATGGTGACACTTTTACCGGTTTCTCCATTAGCAAAAGTCAACGTAATTGGTAAATTTGAATTATTATAATCACTACCTGCTGTAGCTGTGCCATCAGTAGCAGTTACAGTAACACTAACCTCTCCATCACTTCCCCCTGTACGAGTCAGACTAATAATCGCCGCACCACTTTCATTGATACTGTAGGTTGCTGCGGTGAAAGAGAAACTACCTGTAAAAGCATCATTAACATTTGAGATGGAAATAGTAATATCTTCCTCATAAGATAAACCACTGCTATCAGTAGTTTTTACCCGAATAATATGCCCAGTTGCAGTTTCATAATCCAGCAATCCGCCATTAGCAACAATTATTTGATTACCATTCAGTGTAAACCTGCCACCAGCATCATTAAGCAGAGTATAAGTGTGGGTATCATTAGCATTAGTATCGGCTGAACTAAGAGTACCAATTAAAGTATTATTGGCACTATTTTCGGGAATTGATTTGTTGCTGAGATAGATGGATGTAGGTGCGCTATTGATAACAGTCAAAATAAAGTTATCCGCAACTGAAGCCTTACTTTGATCTGTAGCTGTCACCTTAATTTCTAATTTTCCAGTGCTAGAAATTGGTGGTGTACCGCTAAAAATTTTGTTATTAAGGGTTAACCAACTGGGTAAAGGACTACCATCAGCTAAAGTTGCTGAATAGGTGAGAGAGTCACCCAAATCTACATCGCGGAAAGCATTTTCAGAAATATTGAAATTAGAGAAAGTATTGCTATAGAAATTAATATCGGGAATAGGATTAACTATTTCCGGTACATCATTCACTGAGTTGATAGTGAAGATAACATTAGATGGATTAGCTGCATAATTAGTACCATCAGAACCATTCCAAGTAAAGCCAGCAGTCCCATTAAAATTAGCATTGGGGACAAAAGTTAAATTTCCCAAATCAGCTACAGCAATCTCTTGATTTACTGTGACGTTATTAGTCCCCAATTTGAGTACGCCATTACTCGGTAATTGGACTACCTTAATAGTTGCGAGGGATATACTATTACTACTGCTAAAAACACTAGAAAAGTCAGTCGCAGAAAAAGTAATAGTTTGGTCTTCATTACCTGTTTTAGCTACACTACCAACCGTAGTTACCGTATTAATATCAACAGCCCAAAGTTCTACCCCTTGGGTGAAATTATCAGCCGTAAAATAGAGTTTACCATTGCTATAAGTTAGGTTTCCTGGGTTAGAACTACCGCTACCAACTTGAATATCTTTGAGAAAAACAGGGCTACCTGTAGTTGCATCTATTTTCCATAATTCATTGCCATTAGCTGATGTGGAAGCAGTGAAGTAGAGAGTACCATTGACATTCGTTAGGTTAGTTGGATAAGAACTACCAGTACCAGAAACAACATCAATAACGCTGGGAGTTCCGGTGGTAGTGTCAATTTTCCACAGTTCATAATCATAACCAGAACCAAAAATATTGGCTGATGTATAAGCGGTGAAGTAGAGAGTACCATTGACATTTGTTAGGTTTCCTGGGTTAGAACTACCGCTACCAGAAACAATATCAATAACTTCAGGCTTACCTGTTGTGGGGTTAATTTTCCACAATTCATAGCCATTAGTTGGAGTATAAGCGGTGATGAAGTAGAGAGTACCGTTAACATTCGTGAGGTTGCTTGGAGAAGAACTACCAGTACCAGAAACAATATCAATAACTTCAGGATTACCTGTAGTAGAATTAATCCGCCAGAGTTCTTGACCATTAGTAGCATTATTCGCACTAAAGTAGAGAACGCCACCAACATTTAAAAAGTTACTAATATTAGGGTCAGTAACGCCAGGATAAATTTCTAACTGCACTGTACCCGCAGTAGTCCCATCACTTTTCCACAGTTCTACACCATTAGTCCCATCATTAGCGGTGAAGTAAAGAGTACCATTAACATTGAAAAGGCTACTGGGTGATGAACTACCACTTCCTGTGCGAATATCCTTAACTAAAACCGGATTACCAGTGCTGTCTAGTTTCCATAGTTCTCGACCATTAGCAGCGTTAGAAGCCGCAAAGAAAAGAGTCCCATTGACATTAGTTATATTACTGGGACTGGAACTACCGCTACCAGAAACAATATCAATGACTACAGGCTTACCTGTTGTCGAGTCAATTTTCCACAATTCATAGCCATTAGTATCAGTATATGCTCGGAAGTAGAGAACTCCATTGATGTTAGTTAGACTAGATACCTGAGATACTCCTGCTACAGTAACTGGATTTCCTGTAGTTGAATCAATGGTATATAACGGCTGGTCGATAGAGTTGCTACCGTTGAAATAAAGTTTACCGCCGACATTAGTGAAGCTATCAAAAGCATTAGCAGAAGAACCGGGAACTACCAACCGCACAGGGTTTCCCGTAGTTGGGTCTATCTTCCATAACTGATTGCCATTTACACCATCATTGGCTTTAAAATACAATGTGCCATTGACATCTATGAGGCTATTAGGACTAGAACTATAGCTACGTCCATTGATATCTTTTGCTAGAACTGTACCCGCAGTAGTCCCATCACTTTTCCACAGTTCTACACCATTAGTCCCATCATTAACGGTGAAGTAAAGAGTACCATTGACATTGAAAAGGCTACTGGGTGATGAACCATTACTTCCAGCATAAATATCCTTAACTAAAACCGGATTACCAGTGCTGTCTAGTTTCCATAATTCTTCACCATTAGCAGAGTTATAAGCCGTAAAGAAAAGAGTCCCATTGACATTAGTTAAATTAGTGGGACTGGAACTACCGTTACCAGAAACAATATCAATGACTACAGGTTTACCCGTTGTTGAGTCAATTTTCCACAGTTCAAAGCCATTAGTAGCAGTATATGCCTGGAAATAGAGAACTCCATTAACATTAATTAGATTCGATACATAAGATATCCCTGCTACAGTAACAGGATTTCCCGTGGTTGAATCAATGGTATATAACGGCTGGTAAATTGTAGAGTTACTGTTGTTAGAGCCTCTGAAATAAAGTTTACCGCTGACATTGATGAAGCTATCAAGATAATTAGCACCAGAAAGAGCAGGAACTACTAACCGTACAGGGTTTCCCGTAGTTGGGTCTATCTTCCATAACTGATTGCCATTTACTCCATCATCAGCTTTAAAATATAATGTGCCATTGACATCTATAAGGCTATTAGGACTAGAACTATAGGTACGTCCATTGATATCTTTTGCGAGAACTGTACCCGCAGTAGTCCCATCACTTTTCCACAGTTCTACACCACTAGTCCCATCATTAACTGTGAAGTAAAGAGTACCATTGACATTGAAAAGGCTATTACTTTGAGCATAAACATCCTTAACTAAAACCGGATTACCAGTGCTGTCTAGTTTCCAGAGTTCTTGACCATTAGCAGAGTTAGAAGCCGTAAAGAAAAGAGTCCCATTGACATTAGTTAAATTAGTGGGACTGGAACTACCGTCCGCAGAAACAATATCAATGACCACAGGCTGACCCGTTGTCGAGTCAATTTTCCACAGTTCAAAGCCATTCGTAGCAGTATATGCCTGGAAATAGAGAACTCCATTGATGTTGGTCAGATTAGATACGTAGGATACTCCTGCTACAGTAACAGGATTACCTGTGGTTGAATCAATGGTATATAGACTTGACCCGTAGTAGTCCCTGAAATAAAGTTTACCACCTACATTGGTGAAGCTATCAAGATAATCAACATAGCCACTAGGCAAATCAGGAACTACCAAACGCACAGGGTTTCCCGTAGTTGGGTCTATCTTCCATAACTGATTGCCATTTACGCCATCATTGGCTTTAAAATACAATGTGCCATTGACATCTATGAGGCCATTGGGACTAGAACTATTTGCTCCCGCATAAATATCCAACAGAACTGGATTCCCCGTTGTTGGATCAATCCGAAATAGTTCGCTACCATTTGTACCATTATTCGCAATGAAGTAAACTGTGCCACCAGAATTAATGAAGTTGCTAGGACTAGAACTATTCGCACCAGGATAAAGATCGCTAATGAAAACGGGTAGATTGTTAGCAGGATCTAGTTTCCATAGTTCATAACCTGTATCTGATGTGTAAGCGGTGAAATAAAGAATACCATTAATATTAGTTAAATTACCTGGATCATAAACACCGCTACCAGAACCGATATCAATAACGCTGGGAGTTCCGGTGGTGGGGTCAATCTTCCACAAGTTATAGCCATTAGTTGGAGTATATGCTATGAAGTAGAGCGTGCCATTGACATTCGTTAAATAAGTGGGACTAGAACTATTAGTACCTATATCAATGCGTGTGAGTGTACCATTCGTGCCAATTTTCCAGAGTTCATAACCATTGGTGGGGTCATAAGCTTGAAAGTAGAGAGTACCATTGACATCAGTTAAATAAGTGGGATTGGAACTACTACTACCCGCATTAATATCAATGAGGCTAACAACTCCTGTACTGGGGTCAGCTTTATATAGCTCAGTTCCATTGATATCATTGTTAGCAGTGAAGTAGAGAATCCCCCCAACATTGATAAAACTGCTGGGATTAGAACTATAGGTAGTTGCATTGATATCTTGAGTGAGAACCGTACCTTCTGGAGTACCATCAGTTTGCCAAAGTTCTACCCCTTGAGTGAAGTTATCAGCGGTAAAATAGAGTTTGCCATTGCTGTAAGTGAGGTTTCCGGGGTGAGAACTACCAGTACCAACTTGAATGTCTTTGAGGAAAACAGGTTTACCTGTAGTTGAGTCTATTTTCCATAGTTCATTGCCATTAGCTGATGTGTAAGCCGTGAAATAGAGAACGTCATTGATATTAGTTAAATTACTTGGAGAGGAACTACCACTACCAGAAACGATATCAATAACGCTGGGAGTTCCTGTTGTTGGGTCAATCTTCCACAAGTCATAGCCATTAGTTGGAGTATATGCTGCGAAGTAGAGTGTGCCATTAATATTCGTTAAATTAGCTAGAGAAATACTACCAGTACCTAGATCAATGCGTGCAAGTGTACCATTTGTGCCAATTTTCCAGAGTTCATAACCATTCGTGGCATCGTAGGCTTGGAAGTAGAGAGTACCATTGACATTAGTTAAATAAGTGGGACTAGAACTACCACTACCCGCATTAATTTCAATGAGACTGACAACTCCTGTACTGGGGTCAGCTTTATATAGCTCAAGTCCACTGGTATCATTGTTAGCAGTGAAGTAGAGAATCCCTCCAACGTTGATAAAACTGCTGGGATTAGAACTGTAGGTGGTTGCATTGATGTCTGAAACTAAGTAGGGTTCATTCATAGCAGGTGTAGATGTCATAAAAGTATATGGCAATGGAACTTAACGTATGGAGAAAAATAAGTAATCAGGCAGGAATATCCCTCTTGCGTCAAACTAGGAATCAAAAAAATAATTTCCTAATTGTCAAATCCTTGTGTGATAAAGGGTTGAATATTTTATTAATAACAAAATATGGCGAACATTTTGTAACATTAATAAATTGCCAAAACCCTTGTTAAATAAAGGTTTCAAATTTGGCGTTGCCGAAAGTGACAGAAGAGGGATATTTACACTTTTTTACTGGGTAAGGGTTTCAGGTCAAATTTTGTGTATTAATTGTGTCTTACTACTTAATGAGTTCTAGATAATGATCCAACAACCTCTATTTTTCTGATAGGTTGTCTTTTGAGATAATAAGCACATTTTAAAATAATAGCAATAGCCAAAACAGCTAAAATTAGTAAAATTTGCCGATTTTTTGTTGCTATTTATTTGTAAATTTATACAAATTGCAACATTTTCTCAGTAAAAACCGCATATTTGCAGCAGAAATCGTCCCCTCATATTAAAAATCGTTAGAACCCTTGATTTCTCATTCAGGGTAGGGGAAATTAACATTTATATTTTCGGTGCTTTTGACTCAGACTGAATTTAAAATATTGAATAATACGAATACAGGCAAGAAGTCTATCATGTCATCTATCTAAAGATAGATTTAAGCCTAAATATTGATAATTAAGTGATTATTGGGAAAATTTAGTATGTTTTTAGGCATAAAAAGGACAAGTTGGACAAGATATACTTACTTAACCAGATAGGCGGCCACTTTATCCCTCGTTTTTGTGTTAGTGTCACAGCTTACAGTTTTGATAGATTAGTATTTTGTGATAGTGCTACTATTGCTCAATTATTAATTGCTAATAATTTCCATTTTGAAAATAACTGTGCAATTCTCAGCATTACTGGCTATCCTCAAAGTATTTTCAATACGACAATGGAAATGCTGCGTCGTAACCCTGATTTAAAAGTTTATGCTATCCATGATAGCAGTCCTAAAGGTGTGAGTTTAATTAATCATCTTCGTACTAGTGAACGGTGGTTTCTCAATAGCAATGTGACAATTATTGATATTGGAATTTTACCCCGTCAAATCATAGCTACTCAGCGAGGAATGTTTATCCAATCTTCTCCAGATTTAGCCACCGCAGCCAAACAATTAGCTAGAGAAATTCGTCAAAGTTTAACCTCTGAAGAATTAGCTTGGTTAGATACTGGTAACTTTGTCGAATTAGAATCTTTCACACCGCAAAGATTAATTCAAGTTCTCCGCAGTGGTATTTCTGGAAGTTCCAATTTAGAAACTGATGATAATAGTATGATTTTAATGGATAACTCAGGAAATGATATTTATATGGTGGAAAGTTTTGGGTAACTAAAAATTGGTGTTGCTGATGATTATTCTGACTGAGAAATTGCTTGTTGTTTCCTAATTGCACGAGCAATTAATGGAGCTTTCTTTTCTAATCCTGTTATGGTAATTTCACCATCAATATACATCTGATACCATGCTTGACGCTGACGAAGAACTCGTTCATCATCCCGTAAACGCAATCTTTGCAAAGTAAATTCAGCTTTTTGGCGTTCCTCTATAGGTACTGCATTAGTTATTACTAATTGTAGGGAAGGTAACAAAATTTCAAACCAATCATCTTCAACTTCAAATGGGTCAAGCACTTGCTTATCAAGAGTTCCTTTACTACTATTAATCCAACCAGAAGCAAAACGGTAATTACTCCATTCATAAGCCAAATGACGATGATTATCACAAGATAAGAAATGATCTACCGTACCAACAGGTTCATACATTGCACTATAAGCACAAAGATTACCAAAACCATCAGCTAAATCGCTTTTGAAATTTGACCAATAATCTGCGGGTCTTTTTTTAGGATCTGTATTTTTTTCTAACCAATTATTACCTGGTTGTCGTGCTTTTAGATCAAAATTTTCCGGTTCTGCTGGAGGATTAAACTTTAACATATTTACTATAATCCCAATAATCCAGAATTTCTCTTTTCTGCTGTAACTATCCAACGTGGCCAAAATGGATCATGTCCTGGTAAAAGTCTTTGCAATTCTTGATGAATTTGTGATTGTGTTCTCAAATTTTCGGGAAAAGCATTCATATCATCATCACGCATCCATGCTTCAGCGGCTTCAATTGCGGTTTCTGACTCTTGGGAACGTGCTTGTTTTAGTCCAAATATTTCTGATGTTAACCATCCAACTGTATCTCCCTGTTTAGTCCAATAAACTTCATTTAGTTCAACGTCTTTTCCTTGCAATTCAAATAAAAATAATTTATCTTGTTCTTCATCAAAAATTGGTTCTAATGAAGCCAATACAAGTGGAGAATGAGTAGTTACTAAAGTCTGAATTGTGATATCTGGTTTTAACTGATTTACGACGGATAAGATAGATGGTAAAATGACTCTTTGCCAGCGAGGATGCAAGTGAGACTCAATTTCATCAATTAACAAAACTATTTGATTCATTGGTTCTTGCTTTCGGAGTTCTGAAGCTTTTTCGTGTTCATACCAAGTCCATACTAACAAATAAGCAAGTCCCAGAATCCGCTTCATTCCTGCTGATGCTTGGGTAATAGGAATATTACCATAAGGAAGATTAATTGTGGGAATGTCGCGCACATCTTCTACAGATACTCGTGTTGGTTCTCCTATTTCTATCCATTCATCTGGATGGGGTGAAAGTCGTTTTATGACATCAGATAAAAGTTGAAATGGCATTTTTTGTGGTTGATTTTGCCATGTTACCCAATCTTGAATTAGTCCATTACAAAGAACTTTTCCTTTTAACTTTAATCCATCCCAAAGTGTATTTGGTTTGAAATTATAGGCTTCTTGAAGTTTGCGAGTAGGATCAAAAACAGAGAAACTACCATCAACGCGAACAAAAATAATTACGTCTTTTAATGTAGGAGATAATGCAAACTTTAACCATTTTTGTTCTGAAAAACTAAAAGGACTATTATAGTCCCTGATATCTTTTTGTGTGCTAATTTGGGAGATAATTCTAGGAATTTCTTCTGTATTTCTTTGCGGATAAGCTGGTTGTTCTACCCAATTTCCGGTAAGTACCCACCAAGCAACATCCAGTAAAAAACTTTTACCTAGTCCATTATCACCGGTAAAAATATTGAGTTTATCAGCAAATTCAATGTCAAATTGAGAAGATGATCCAACTGACCTTAAATGAAGTTCTTTTAGCATTTGACTATTTTTTTAATGTAGATTTATTTACCTGTAACCAAATTTCTAAACTTACCAATAACCATAGTTTAACACCATATCTTCCCCAAACATCCCCTTTGAAATCTAACCATTCACGCAAAATATCCTGATTGATATAAGCTGAAATTTCACTATTTCTATTTAACAATAATTTTCTCGCTTCCCGTTGCCAATATTTTCTAAATCCCAATTGCACAGGAACCATCATCCCACTTTTAGGACGATGAATAATACTAGCTGGTAAAATATCACTAACTGCTTTTTTCAAAACTGCTTTTTCTTCCACTCCTGAAAGTTTATATTCTGGAGGAATTTGCATACTTAATTCAACTACACGCTGGTCAAATAATGGTGATAAACCTTGTAAATCTGCCGCTTGAGTTAAATTATTTACCTTTGTTAAAATCTGATCTGCACCTTTAAATTTAATATTCAATGCCATTAATCTATTTAAATAATTAATATCAGCATTTAAATCATCGTAAAATACAGATGGTTCATTTTTCAAACTTTGCCAAATTTCCGGTTTTAAAAGTTGTGGTAAATCTAAAGCGCACTTTTGAAAAGAAATTAAGAATGCTTGTAATGAATCTTGGTTATTAATAGAACCATATAAACTATTAATTAACATGGGTTGATTTTTTGGACCACCAAAACAAGGATCTCCTCCTTCTCCATTAAGTGTAACTTGTACGTTTTCCCGCGCCATTCTACCTATTAATAAATTTGGGACTGTTAAAGGATCTCCAATAGGATCATCTAAATAAGCCATTGTTTCTGGGAGACGTTCCCACATATCCCGCAAGGTAATTTCTAAAATATGATGTTGAGTTTGACAATGTTCAGAAACTAAACTAGAAAATTCTAATTCGTTCGCTGTTTCTGCACCAAAATGAATAGAATAGGTGTGAATTGGTGCATGATGCAATTTTGCTGCTAATGCGGTAATACTACTAGAATCTAAACCACCAGAAAGGAAAATACCAACAGGTTGATTCTCTGGTAAATATTCTTTGACGACTTGCTCAAGTAAAGAACGGAGTTTTTCTCCATACCATTCTAAAGGTTGATTTGTATCTATAATTTGTTCTTTTAGTTGCCAATAATGATAAACTTTGTTTAATGGCATTTGCAGAAATGTACCGGGACGAATTTCCTTAATATCTTGCCAAAGTGTCCTTTCTCCGGGCACAAATGCACAACAAAGATAATCTCGTAATGCAACTAAATCTAAATTATCAGCACGATAAGGTGTCAGAGTTCTTAATGTTGGGGCTATCCAACAAGTTAGACCAGTTGTAGTATAATATAAAGTGTGGCTACCAATGCGATCGCGCACCAAATATAATACCTGTTTTTCACAATCCCAAACTACTAACCCAAACATTCCTACCAAGAGGGTTAAACATTCAGAATTGTATTTTTCCCAAAGTTGGGCAACTATTTCTTGACTACTGCAACTATCATTAATCTCCATTCCCAATTTTTGCAGTAATTCTCTACGATTACTTAACCAAATATCTCCAACTACGACAAATCTTTGATTATAACTGATTGCAAAGTTACCTGATTCTGAAATAACGGCAAATTGCTGATTTTGCCAAATTACATCTGATCTTAAATTATCGAGTTTTCCATAAGCTACGCACCAACTAGACTTAAATTCAATATTCGCAAGAGCAGATTGAGAACTTTTAAAAAAATTAAATAGCATGATTTTAGATATTGGATAAGGGGTAATAAGTAAAAATCTTAGAGGATGTTTTAAAAGTTTTCAAGGTATAAATTAACCCCTCTTGTAAACCTCTCCCCGAAGCGGGGAGAGGCTTTGAAACCCCCCTTACCTACGAGGGAAGGGGGGCAGGGGGGTTAGGTTTTTGAAGATTACTGGTTCTACTTAATACTTTTCAAACAACCTCTTAGCAATTACCAATTACCTATTACCCATTAAAATCTAAGCAGCAAAATTTGCAGCGACAAAATCCCAATTCACTAAATTATCTAAGAAATTTTTGATGAATGCAGGACGAGCATTTTTGAAATCAATGTAGTACGCGTGTTCCCAAACGTCAATGGTTAACAGTGCTTTTTTACCATGTGCGAGGGGGTTTTCAGCGTTGGGGGTTTTCATAACTTTGAGTGTACCACCATCATCAACCAACCAAGCCCAACCACTACCGAATTGAGTTGCAGCAGCAGCAGAAAATTCTTCTTTGAATTTGTCGAAGCTACCAAAATCTTTTTCAATTTTAGCCGCTAATGCGCCTGTAGGTGCGCCGCCACCTGCTGGTTTCAAGCAATTCCAGAAGAAGGAATGATTCCAAACTTGAGCAGCATTGTTGAAGATTCCCGCTTTAGCAGAGTCTTTAAAAGCAATTTGGATTACTTCTTCCAAAGACTTATTAGCTAATTCTGTATCCTTCGTCAAATTGTTGAGGTTGGTTACATAAGCTGCATGATGCTTACCATAGTGATACTCAAAGGTTTCAGCTTTCATGCCATAAGACTCTAAAGCGTCCGTTGCAAAAGGTAAGGGGGGTTGTGTAAATGCCATTTTATGAAATCCTCTTTTTACTGTTTTCTAGTTGAAAGCTATGAAGGAAGCTTGGGAAATTACAGATTTTGTATGGTGTGGTTTTATATCCTTAATATGGGGACATAAAACTTAACATTGTTATTTTACAGTAGTTTGTCAATAAAGCAAATAACAGCAAAATAGGGCGTTTAATCAGCTACTACTCTAAAATATATAATCATCAACTGGGGCTAATATCCATCTCAAGTTAGATGAATTAATCTCTAAATAGTTTAGGATGCTATATTACAGCGATTTTCAATCATATAATGTACATCTTAGCCCCCTCATCGCTTGCGGGGAGGGGGTTGGGGGTGGGGTTCTTGTTCCAGGTTTGATGACAATTTGCTGTAACAACCAAAAATTTGCACTACTCAAAAGTAGGGTGGGCATTGCCCACCGAAACCCGCCTAGTTTTCGTCACTACCAATGTAAAAGACGCTGATTGTAATGGCTGATAATTTGTGCCGCAACTTCAGAAGCAGTTAAACCGTCGGTTTGGAGTTCAATCGCATCAGCCGCTTTTTGCAAAGGGGAAACCTTACGAGTGCTATCTTTAAGATCGCGTTCAGCAATATCCCGTTCTAGCTGTTCTAAACTAACTTCGGGTTGATTTTGGGTTTTAAAGTCTTGCTGACGACGACGCGCCCGTTCACCCACAGAAGCTGTTAAGAAAATTTTAATTTCCGCATCTGGGAAAACATGAGTCCCAATATCTCGACCTTCAGCTACCAAACCCCCACGTTGTCCCCAGCTTTGCTGTTGTTGAACCAATGCTTGTCGCACTGCACTTTGGGCAGCGATCGCAGATACTTGGGAGGTCACTGCAACTGTGCGAATTTTTTGAGTAACATCTATATCATTAATCTGGACTTTGACGGGAGATTGCAGACTTTGGCTAGGAGTCAGTTCAATTTTACACCGAGTCGCTAATTCAGCAACAGCACAATCATCATCAATGGCAATCCCTTCTTCTAAGACCAGCCAAGTGATGGATCGGTACATAGCCCCCGTATCTAGATATACCAAACCTAATTGATGTGCTACTTGGCGAGCGACTGTAGATTTACCAGCGCCAGCAGGGCCATCAATAGCGATAATCGGTTGGCGTAACCCGTCGTTGACATCGCGTAGAATCGTATTGTCAATTAACCGTGTAGAACCAAGACGAGCAGCGATCGCCAACATTCCTTCATCCTCAACTTTTTCTAAAAACATCAACGTATTCGGTTCAACTAATTCAATATATTCCAAGCTGATATTGCTAACTTTGGCGATTTCTTGCCGAGCCAATGCTATTAGTTCACTGCTGTGACGAACGCCAGCCCGAAACGCCGCCTCAGCTTGCCGTAAACCTTTGAATAACACTGTTGCTTGCTCTTTTTCTGTGGCAGTCAAATATTGATTACGAGAACTTAAAGCCAAGCCGGACACTTCCCGCACTGTAGGACAAGTAACAATCTCTACTGGCAAATTTAAATCAGCTACTAACCGTTTAATAATTGCTAGTTGTTGACCATCCTTTTGTCCAAAGTAAGCTCGGTCAGGTTGTACCAAATTAAAAAGCTTGGTAACAATCGTGGCCACTCCTTGAAAATGACCCAGCCGAAAATTACCACACAAGCTAGATATCATATCAGATGGAGGGATCACTTGTGTCACCTGAGTTTCTGCTATATTCTTCCTAGGTATACCAATTTCTTCCGGAGTCGGGGCAAAAATCACATCTACCCCAGCTTGTTCACAAAATTGTCGGTCTTGTTCTAAAGTCCGGGGATAGCTTTGATAGTCCTCGTGGGGTCCAAATTGCAGGGGATTGACAAAAATACTGACAATCACTGTCGAATTTTCCTGTCTAGCCCGGTTAATTAAGCTTAAATGACCTTGATGTAAACCGCCCATAGTTGGGACTAAACCAACATCTGTGGGATACCAACTAGTTTGTTCATCAAGTCCGAGATCCTCTGGTAGCTGGAGATGGCTTTCCCAGCGTCGGTGATTTAAATAGCAGCGCAAAGCTGCAACTGTTTTCAGCACACGCACAAAATACCCCTAGTTCCTTTCTATCCTTTTCCCCGTTAGTTTATATCTGATAGCGCAGAGTGGCGCAAGCGATAATTGAGGGATATTGATGAATTAAGAGAACCAGGGGAATTTATCTAGTGAAGAGCGGAAAGAGAGAGTGTAGAGACGTTCCATGGAACGTCTCTACAAGGGTTTTCGGTTCACGAATTTTCCTAACCGAACAGTATTGAGTCAGAACCAGGAAGCGGGTTATCTTCCCAAAACCTCAAGACTGACTGGAGCAACACCACTGCCAATCATGCCTAATAATCTAGCAGCACCAGCGGAAACATCAATAATTCGACCCCGGATGTATGGACCTCTGTCATTGATTCGCACGACGACAGAGCGACCATTACGGGTGTTAGTTACACGGATTTTTGTCCCCAGAGGTAAGCTCCGGTGAGCAGCAGTTAATCCTTCAGGATTATATCTTTCACCACTGGCTGTTTGACTGCCAGAGCCATCATATCCGTACCAAGAAGCCATGCCTTGAAAAGTAAGATTGATATTACCAAAGGCAATCTTTTGCGGTAGCTTGAGTTGGGGTGCTGATTTAGCTACTGGTAAGTTAGTAATTTCGTTAATAGGAGATGCGTTGCCTATGAGTCTCCGCAGTCTATTAGTTGCTTGTAAGGCATCTTGGGAAAGATTTACGGTTCGCACCACCATGTCACTATGGGTGCTATCTGCTAATCGTATCCCTTTATTGACTTCTACCAGTTCTTGACCGTCAATTGTAATGGTGTAGCGCTCGCCTGACGGTTGTTGACCTAAGAAGCCTTTTTTATCGGCTTTATTGTTAATTATGGAATTATCCGCTGTTTTCCAACTAACGGTAATCTTGCTTGCGTCTACATTGTTCTCAATAAGTTCATTAATTCTAGCTGCTATAACACTAGCTTTCTGAACTGGTTCATTGTCAATGGAACTAACTTGTTTGTTAAATTTGATTGTATTACCAGCATTGCTAAAACTGGCAACCTTGGCTGAACTGGTAGTAACAAGAGAGTCAGAATTGACATTCTCATTATTGCCAATTACTCCAACTTTGGTTTCCTTTTTACTAACTGGGGTAGAACCCAGAAAGGTCAGAACAGGAATGTCCCGAACATAAAGAGTTGCTGCTTGTAAACCACGAACACTGTGAGGAAAAATTCTAGTAATCACAGGATCTGAGGTGGTTTTTTCTGTTGAGGATTGGTATTCTCCTACTTTGACAGCATCACCCGTTAGTGATGCTTGGCTAGTTGAGGAACTTCCCTCACTAGTTTGAGTTCGACCAACTAAGGGCAAACCCAAAACAGCCAGAAATACGGCAACTGTAGTCCACAAATGTCTTTGATTCATGCGTCCGATTTTAAAGCGACTATAGAACTTAAGTTTTTTGATTAGCGGATTTTTCACCTTGTGAATAGTGACTTTCGCTGGAAACTCGAACCCGTTCCGCTTTCACTTTGTGTTTTGTAACTCGAATACATTAGCATGAATTTTTGGAATTGGGGATCAGGGTTTTAGCGTAAGTCTCAAACCAATGGACAAATTTACAGTTAGATCTGAGCTTGTAAACCGGGATCAATCCAGGATTTTGGCTATGTAACGTTTTTTTTAATATTTCTATATTTTTTTAAAAAAACTTAATCTTGGTTGATCATGTAATTCAACGGTTACTACCTAACATTTCTTTTCAGTAATCGTAAATCTTGAGGTATTGAAAAGCCTATCGAGCTAACTTGCTTTTATATAAAATCTTACTTTCAATAGTTTGATCATCAGCAGATATAATCAGAGCAAACACAATCTATACAAAGCTTAGACCGTGAAAATCCTTTGGTCTTTTTCACTCAATACATAGTTTTTATCTACATTTTAAATAAGTAAATACCGATAAGTATTTTTAATCGATTAGTCTTAATTATTACATAAATTATCAAGGCTATCAAAGTGATTTATCTCCAGTAAGTATTTATTCTTATCCCCAAATTAATAATAAATGAGACAACGAGAAAAGTGGTAAGCGCGTATACATGAATATATAAAGTATAAAATAGTGCCTTTAAATAGTTATTACCGTAATAATACTAGCAATCATTTTTGTATCAATCAATCAGCCTCATGTCTAATCCAGAAAATCCAGAAATATTACCACCAGCACTTTTAGACATTCTCCAAGAATTTCATTCCCAGTATAAATCCCTGAAAGATTGTGTAGTAGCCAACTATATTCCCGAAATTGTAAAAGTAAATCCCGACTTAATGGGTTGAAATTACATCTATTTGATTTAGGATTTACGCAATTGATGCCGATCAAGCTGCTATTAGTGATGCTCAAGCGGGAACAACTTCCGAAGCTACTATTATTAAAGCTCCAAAAGGAAAGGAGGCTGCACCTTCTACAGTTCTGGAAACTACCGCAGATACAAGTGTGGGTGTGATTGTTGAATGCTTTCGTCAGGGTAGTAAGGAATGTGGATTAAATAAAGTACAAAAGTAGGGTGTGTTAGCGACAGCGTAACGCACCATTCCAGGTTAAATCAGAATTGCAGGTTATTAAATTTGCGTTCCTACAGCAAATTGTCATCAAACCTGGAACAAGAACCCCACCCCCAACCCCCTCCGGTGCAAGCGATGAGGGGGCTAAGATGTATCTTATATGATTGGAAATTGCTGTAAGTTAACAATTCGGGTTGTTTCTCCTAATTATAATTCTGACTGGAAAGTCCAGTTTCCGAAAAATTTAGTAGAGGTAGACAAAATAGTATATATTATAGGCGTTAAAAAATCCCCCACTTCTTAAAGAAATAGGGGATATATTCAATTTACAATTTCTGCAATAATTCCTGAGTTAATTGCATAAATGCCTTAGAACCTGCTGTATTCGGACTTAGTAAAGAAACAGGCATAAAACTATCAACAGCTTTAGCAACATTAACATCAACTGGTATTTGAGCTTTACAGATTTTATCTACTCCAAAATCTTCAATAACTCGGTGCATTACCTGTTTATAATATCTACCATTCAGGAGATTTGCACTAGACATACTAAAGACAATTCCCAACATTTTAATATCTATCTTGGCTTCATGTTCGTGACTTTCTTTTAATTGACCAATACGTCTTTCTAAAAGTTGAATGCCAACTACAGATAAGGGTTCTGGTTTGGCTGGGAGAATGTAGAAATCACTTGTAGCTAAAGCACTGCGAGTTAATAGATTATAACCGGGAGCGCAATCTAAAAGAATAAAATCATATTCATCCCGCACGGGTTTTAAAATATCTCTAATTAAAACTCTTTCAAAGCGATTCCAGATAGTTTCAAAATCCTGTTCTCCCAATGCTACTGATTGATTATGCAGCATTTCCGAAACGACAAATTCGTCATACAAGTCAATATCCCCCGGTAATAAATTTAATCCGGTCAGATTACAAACTTGAGATTGAATGATATCATGAATTTCAAATTTTGCCTCTGGTTCAGGGTTGATAATTTGATCTAGTAAATATCTAAATGTTTTTCGTTGTTTGCGACGTTTGGCAAAGTCTACTGGTGACATTAAACTCAGTGTGGCACTAATTTGACTATCTAAATCTAAAACAAGAACCTTTTTTCCGTGATTTTTGGCTAAACAAGTAGCTATATTCACGGTGAGGGTAGTTTTACCGACTCCACCTTTCATGTTTGCGGTTGCAATTACATATCCCATTTTTAATTCCCCTACTGACGCTTTTCCATTGAGGTAGCGTTCATATTATCTAATAGTTTTTAACTTTGGTTAATTTTAGTCTTTTGGGGGATGTGGAAAAGAAAGATTTGTAATATATACCATTTCTTGATGAGAATGGACTTAATTAGCAAATGTAGACACGTTCTTAATTAGAGAACTCCACAAAAAAATAATCCAATCTTGTGGGATGGGCATCCTGCCCGTCCTTGTATTATTAGCAGGCAAGATGCCTGCACCACAAGAGAATTTGGGATATTTTTTGATTTGGAGGTCTCTTACCAGATGTAGAGACGTTCCATGGAACGTCTCTACATTAATGGGAGTTGAATTTTTTGTGCTAATAAGCTTTGAAGGCGTTGTAATTGCGAACCAACTTGATAAACTAAATCGCCTTTTCCTATCAGGTAAGCTGCTACGGTTGATGTCCCACCTAAGATGATTTTTGAATCAGCTTCGCTTTTGCTGCTGAGTGCAACCCGTCCAGGTAAGTTAGAACGGATAATTGGGGTGACAATACTGGCTTCTGGACGTTGTGTGGAAATAATTAGATGAATTCCGGCGGCTCTTGCCATTGCGCCTAGACGTTTGATACTTTGTTCTAATATGGTGCGGATTTCTTTTTCTGCCATGAAATCGGCATATTCATCAAATATACAGACTATCCGCGGTAAAGCCTGGGAAGAACGTTGATTATAGGTGATTAAATCTGCACATTTAGCTTTTTCAAATTTTTGATAACGAGATTCCATCTCTGCAACTAGTTCTTGCATTAATTCTACAGCGCGATCGCTATCTTTGACTACTGGTGAATATAACCAGGACATTTGCTCAAACTCTGGAAATGTCACCCGCTTGGGGTCAACTAAAGCAATTTTTAGATGTTGGGGAGAATGACGATAGAGTAAACTAAGCAAGAGCGATCGCAAAAATTCACTTTTACCGCTTCCAGTTGTTCCCCCAACCAAAAAGTGGCAAGTATTCGGATCTGATAAATTAGCCTCTAATAACTTACCATCAATACTCACGCCAATGGCAATTTTTACGGGTGCTGTTGGGGGTAAAAATTGCTGTTGAATATAATCTTCAAATTTGGCAATTTGTCTATCTGTCCGGGGTAAATCAATACTTACATAACCAGCTTGGGGAGCAATTAAAGGCGGATATTCTAACCCCAATTGTACTTGTAAATCAGCGGATAATCGTAATAGAGAACTGACTTTTACCCCCAGATTTGGTTTAAGTTTTACTCGAATAAATGCTGGACTTACAGCAGCACCTTGATACTCAACACCAATACCAAAAGATTGCAAAGTATTAACCAAAGCTTCCCCTATTTCATCAGCATTAATAGATATATCTTCTTGCTTTTTAGAAGGTTGTGTATCTGAATTTTTATTAATTTCAATAACTTTATTTTGCGGTAAATCAGATTCAATATCAAAAAAAGTTTGACATTTTTGTTGTTGAGGGCAAATCTCACATAAATGAGGTTGAGTTGTAACTGGTGGTGGGTTAGGATTTGAATATTCCCAACTCAACCATTGTTGCATTTGTAATAATTTATAAGGAATCAACTGATGAACTGTATTTTCTAATTGTTCCCAAGAATATTTGTATTCTTTAAAATCAGATAAAACACAATAAACAGCAGAATCAACAGGTGCTTTTTTCTTCTCCCATAGCATATAACTATAGAGAGAAACTTGTGCTAATTGTGCTGATGAATCTACAGGTTGATAGGTTTTAAACTCTATCATACAAAGGCGTTTGAGTTCAAAGTTAAAAACTAAACAATCAAATTCACCTCTTACCAGTTGTTTTGTGCTATTAGGTAAATTAAAATAATGTTCTAAAATGCGTTCTTCATTAATAAAAGTATTTCTAATAACTGTTTCTGCACTGCAATAACGGCGATTAATTACTAATAATTCTGTTAATTGTTTAATAAATCCTTGTATTCCTTGCCAAACTTGTAATAAAGCAGATGCTTTACTAGGATCTTGATTGATAATATCTTGTAAATAAGGAAAAAATTTGATTTGATAGAATATTTGTTGAATTACTGAAGCAATGTCATTTACATTTATTCTGCTGGCATCTGGGTTGAATAAAGATTTAATTTGTGGTTCAATAATCAATAATTGGATAAAATCATCTGCTAATTTATGAAAAGTATTACCAATTCCTGATACTACATTTTTAGGAAAAAATATAGCTTTATCGCCAAATTTATGGTTAAGGTAAAATAAACGAGGACATTCAAAAGCCAATCTCACTTTAGTCGGAGTTAAAGAAGAATTTTCTGATTTATGATTTACCATATTAAATATATTACTAATAGCATCAGGGTTAGATATTTCCAGTAAGCGACGATGAACAGCAGCGAGATATACTGTATCCATTGCTGCATAGTTTAGTTGTTTTTGAGAGAGAGGGCGTTGTCCCCAATCGCTTGTTCCTTCTTCAGCATCTACATGAGAAAAGTGACAGAGTTCAGTAGCTAAAGTTTTTAGTTTTAAGTTGGTAGTTTGTAAAACTTTACGGTTAATTTTTTGGGCTAATTTTAAAGTACAGGTAACATTTTGGGCTAAAGTTTTTCCTAGATACTTTAAATCAAAACCCGCACTATGAAATACTTTTTCAATTTGGGGATTAACCATAATTTGGTTAATAAAATATTCTGCTAAATCAGGTTTATCTAAAACATCAAAAAGGTAAGCATATTCACCTGTTAAGTCCGTAGGATTAGCCAATGCTTGAATTAGTGCTAATTTGGGATAATGAGTATTCCAATCAGCAATTTCTGTATCTAGCCATAGGGTTTTAGATAGGCTGAGTTGAGATATTTGATTGTAGATTTCAGAAGCTTCTGTCAGGTAGTGCATTGGCTGATAATATCTTAAAAGATAAGTGAATTTAAGAGGATGTTTTAAAAGTTTTCAAGGTATAAATTAACCCCTCTTGTAAACCTCTCCCCGAAGCGGAGAGAGGCTTTGAAACCCCCTTCCCTTGTAGGGAAGGGGGGCAGGGGGGGTTAGGTTTTTGGAGATTATTGGTTTTATTTAATACTTTATGGCTAACGCCACGCTATGCCTCCGGCACACTTCGTGAACGCTATCAAACACCCTCTAAGCAACTAAACAAATTAATTGATCTGGTAATTTAGCTTTTGGGTTAATCAACTTCACTTTCTTTTCTTGACATAATAGATCAATTAGGTGTTGAATATCAGTTTCTTTTGCATCAGAAAACTGATTAGCAGCCTGTGAAATCAAAGTAGGTACTCCCATAAATTGCTGAGTTGTAACAAGATTAAATAAGAAATCCTTAACAGGTCTTAAATCTCTTTTTTCATTTCCATTATTTGTATCTGGTTCTTTTTCTGGTTGAGAAACAAGACCTAAATAATGCAATAAGGTACATTTTTTAGGCAAAATCTCAGATTCACGAATTAAAGTTTCTAGTTTTTGTAAAGTAATGGATTTACCACCAATTACTAACTCTTGAGATTTGGCAGAATTTACTAAACTTTGGTATGTTGCTAGGTAGTGAACAGAAGCCAGACTTGGTTTAATATGATGATAGTTAGTATTTGTAAAAATCTGTTTATAGAGTTGATTTCCAGCCAAATTTGGTTTTCCTACATCTGCACCACGAATTAAGTACATAGTTTGACAGAGATTGTTTTTAATTGCTGTTTGACAAGCATTCATTACATGAAAAAAACTAGTCATATTTGTGTCTTCTGTCCAGATTATCCCTACTTTTTGCTGATTTCTAGAATCTTGATAACTCAAGGAATAAGTAGCATATTTTCCACTTAAAAGTTTAGGCTTAATTCCCTGTATTTGTAAGACAGATATAGCGTGTTGTAACATCTGGATTAAATCAGATGATGACAACAAAGATATTTTGGTAATTTTTTCCTGGCTTTTGTTATATTCTTTCTGCCATAGTAATTGCAATTCTGCTTGAGTTGTATCCTGATTATCTTTATCTGGATCTACTTGTGTTGGGGGAATAATACGTATGGTTTTAGAAGTCCCATTTTTATCTGGTATTAAAACATTTATGGGATTTATTGAGGCTTCAACTGTTACTGGCTTTGGCTTTTCAGTTAATAGGGAAATTTTATATTTTTGATATTCATCACGACCTAGAATTAATGTATTTCTAGGCATGGTTTTACCACCAGGGTAATTTGTGGCTAAAATTTGTTGATTTAGAGGAAAAATAGCAGATTTAGGTTTGGGAGTTGCTAGTTGATGTAATGGATTCAGTTGATAAGCCCAAAGTGCTTCTGCTTGTTCTATATTAATACGTTTTAACTGAATTGTTTTATATATTCCTGCTTTATCGGCTGGAAGAATTTTATCAAAATGGCGTTTTAAAGTATCTGTAATAACACTGATAATCACTAAAAAGTTTTTTAGACTATCTCCGTGAATAGTTGTGTTGACATTGAAAAAAGGTTGTATATCCAGAAAACCTTCTGGTAACTGGGGCATAGTATCTAAATTGTCAAAACATAAAACTATTGGTTGGGTTTGTGTGGAAATTCTGCCAAAGTTAGCCAAAATATTTTTTGCAGCATCTTCTGTATCAATGCAGTTTTTTACCCTGATTTCTTTCATGGACTCTTCGCTTAAATCATCCCCGCGCAACCACTCGCAAGCTAAGTCATATAATTCTGGATTTGCGAGATCATGCAGCACTCCAAAAAAGATGTCAGGATTATAAATACCTGCTTTCTTATAAGTATCTTTGAGGTGTTTGATGAATTTTTGACGATTGCTTTGTAGTGCTTCCCAAAAATTATCATTAAATATTCGTTGTTTTATATTAGCCCTACTAAATGCAGATAAACTTTTGAGCCATAACATTAACTGTGATTCTTTTTCACCTTCGGGAATTTGAATTAAACTATCAACAGTATGCCGTAAAATATGCCGCCAAATATAGGTGCTATCAGCCCAGTTACAGAGAATATAGGCAAAAAAGGCTTTCGGGTTAAGAGTACGTTTGAGCCGACCTAGTAAATAACTTTTACCAGAACCAGAATCACCCGCTAACAAAACTGTCCGACTACGATGATCTTTACCTACTAAGTCAAGTAAACCTTCAATCTCTATTATTGTCTCTTGATGAATTGACTCAACCATTAGCGTTGAATCTTGTTCGTCAGCCCAAAAATTAGTAGGTTTTAAATTGATTATGTCAAAAGGATTGACCTCACGTTTAATAATGTTGTTGATGTCTGTCATAGCTATAGGTTAGTGAGAGGGCAAACGAATGAAAAAAGAAATAGTTGAAATCGTTTTAATTGACAGTGATAAAGAACAGTTGACCACCAATATTTTGAGGGATACCAGCATCAATTTGCTTTGGTGTATAAGCACTGACTTCTTGCAAGGAACTCAAATCAATTTTGTCAGTTTTCTGCAATCTATACAATGCCTGATCTAATTCATCCCGTGACATTGGTGGTTGTAATTTTTGCCGTAAATGAAAAATGGGTAAATAATTCTCTGTACCCAATTCCTGATCTAATTTCTGAATAATTTGTAAAATTTCTTCATCACTTGTATCTGACGGTTCACTTATAGCTAGTGAACCAGAAACTTGTTCTGACTCAACCCGCAAACTTTTCCGTAAAAAGTGCAGATAATTACCCAGCATATCTAAACTGACAGCAGGGTTAACTCCCTTGTTGGGAATATATTCATCCCGCAAAAACTCAATTCCTCTTTCAGTCAACCAAACCTCAGCTTTAATTCTTTGAATTTTGATTTCTGTCGCAATTAAACCGCGTTCACTTAAGCTTTTTAGTATCTCTCCTCGTTCAGCAGCTTTTAGAGAAGTGATTTCACTAGGGGGTATTTTAGTAGTATATTTACTGAGCTTATCCAATACCTTACGCTCTTTGTCAGTGATGGGTAAATCGGCTGATTCGAGTTTTAATAGTGCTTGAGCAGGTGGTAAAATTTTAACTGTGGCAATCTCCCGTGAATAGTTTACCAGTTCGCGTTCCCCCAAATCTCGACAAATTTTGTCCTTACCTTTGAAAGAACTAAAAGTGCTGGAACTCAATCCAGTACGATAGTTGGCACATCCTAAAAGCTTCAAAAGAAACTTTAACTCATTCGTTTCCATACGGGTAATCTTGCTGTATTTGACACCTGACTACTCTAACGCGAATCACAAAAAATTAACACACATTTTCTATACTGACTCTAATATAGGAATCCGATTTGATTCTTGATAGCTTGCGTGGCGTAGCCATACAAAATTACGTATTTGTAGGGTGCGTTACGCGAAACGCTAACGCACGAAATCCTTAAGAATGGTGCGTTACGCTATCGCTAACACACCCTACGTATCTGTATGGCTACGCCACGCAAGCTATCAAAAATTAAATAGTAGCCCTATAGGTTGTTTGATAACTTGTGTGGTGTAGTCATAAAGTAATAGGTTGTGATTTTTACCCCCCTTAATCTCCTAAAATCTATAACAGATGAGTAAATTAAACCCCATGAGTCAAACCACAGAAACAATTTTTAGCAAAATCATTCGTAAAGAAATTCCCGCAAACATCGTTTATGAAGACGATTTAGCCCTCGCTTTTACAGATGTTAACCCCCAAGCACCAGTTCACATCCTAGTGATTCCCAAAAAACCTATAGTTAACCTAGCTACTGCTGAACCTGAAGATCAAGCCCTTTTGGGACATCTGTTGTTAACAGTCCAAAAAGTTGCAGCACAAGCGGGACTAGAAAACGGTTATCGAGTAGTTATGAATACTGGTGATGATGGTGGTCAAACAGTTCATCACTTACATATACATATTCTCGGCCGTCGAGCTATGAAATGGCCTCCCGGTTAATCAACAATTAATAAGCTCTAAGTAACAATACTTATGCCAATTTTCCAAATATAGGTCTAAAACCTAAGAGGACTCCACAAAAAAGATAATCCAATCTTTCTTGTGGGATGGGCATCTTGCCCGTCCTAATATAATTAGTAGGGTTATATCCCGAAATCTTCTGAGAAGTTCGGGAATCTTAAATGAGAATTTCCAGTAAAATTACTCTAGCGTTTTAATAATAAGTAAGGTTTGATTAAAATTAGATGAGGTTGGATTTTTTCTACTAAATTTAGGTGATTCAAAATGGAAACTGCCAATTCAATTAATTCAAAATCCTCTATTGTCTTTATTGACTCTAATGTAAGTGACTATCAATTGCTCGTAAATGGTGTAAATCAAGGGATTGAAACTAGGGTAATTGATGCTCATGAGAACGGTATTGAGCAAATTACCATACAGTTACAAGATTTTTTTGCTAAACACGGTTTAATTGATGAAATTCACATTTTATCTCATGGAAATCCCGGATGTATATATTTAGGTTCTACCATTCTGAATGTAGAAACTTTAGCACAAAATAGCCATCAATTCCAAGAGTGGCAAAAATTCCTAAATAAACAGGCTAATCTTTTACTTTATGGTTGTAAAATAGCCGCAGATTTTGGTGGAAATTTTGTGCAAAATCTAGCACAATTAACTCATACTCATATTGCTGCTGCTACTGAATTAATTGGCAATATTGATATTTATAGTAACTGGAATTTAGATTTTAGCACAGGTAAAATTACAGCAATTGCGCCATTTTCAGCAACAACAATGGCAAATTATCAAGGTGTTTTAGCGACCATTGCAGTTACGAATACTAATGATAGTGGTACAGGTTCTTTAAGACAAGCGATCGCTAATGCTGCCGCAGGAGATACAATTGCCTTTGCATCTAATCTTGCCAATCAAACTATTACTTTAACTACTGGACAATTAACTATTAATAAAAACCTCACCATTGATGGTGGTGGGGCAGCTAATTTAACAATTAGTGGTAATAATGCCAGCCGAGTATTTGAAGTACCAGCATTACAAGCAACATTTCGCAATTTAATTATTGCTAATGGTCGTGTTAATGGTAATACTGAGTTGAGTGCAGGAGGAGGAATTAAAACTGGTGACTCAGGCACGATTTTAACCGTAGATAATTGTCGATTTAACAATAATGTTGCCGGTCATGGTGGGGGGGCGATTTTTAGTGGTTTTAAAGGCAACGCCACCGTAACTAATTCTAAATTTAACGGCAATATTGGGACTGGAGGAAACACAGAAAGAGGTGGCGGAGCGATCGCTACTAAAAGCGCAGGTAGCCTAGTTGTTAAAGGTTCTGAATTTACCAATAACAAAGGCATCAATGGTGGGGCAATTAATAGCCTTTTAGGAACATTAACTGTTGAAAATTCCATCTTTAAAAATAACGATACCACCGCAGGCAGTTCCGGTAATGGAACAATGGGTTATGGTGGGGCAATTTACACAGATGGTGCTAACGCTTCTGGCGCTAATTCTCTTCCTGGTCCAATTGGTGGAACTATCACCATTCGCAATAGCCAATTTGATGGCAATATAGGTGCAGGACAAGGTGGAGCAATGTTTTTGTTCGGCTATTCTGGGGACAAAGTAATTGTTGATAAAAGTACCGTTATCAATAACAAAATCATTAAAGATGGTACAAACAACGCTTTGGGTGGTGGAATTAGAATTGGTGTAGATAATTTTACCATTACCAATACAACCATTGCTAACAATACTGCCCTTAGTCAAGGTGGTGGTTTATGGGTGGGGGAAAATTCCAAAGGTAGTATTACCAACAGTACCTTGTCTGGGAATAAAGCCGATGATGGTCAGGGTAATGGTTTAGGTGGAGCGATCGCTTTTATTAATGGTAGCAACCCAGTCAGCGTTACCAATACTACTATTGCCTACAATTCTGCTGGATTTATGGGTGGTGCTTTTTGGGGTGGTGGTAACAATATTACCCTAACAAATACAATTGTCGGTTATAGCACTGCTGGTAATCCCTGGGGTGTGAAAATTAATACTGGAAGTCAATTTAGTGATGGTGGTAGTAATCTTCAATGGCCACCAAAAAAGTCCACTGATCCTAGTGATATGAATATTACTAGCAGTCCCAGTTTGATTATTGCTGATCCTAAACTTGATCCCACTTTAAAAGATAATGGTGGTGGTTTACTTACCCATGCTTTACTAACAGGTAGTCCGGCAATTAATACAGGAAAAATAACTACCTTGACAACTGACGAAAGGGGTTTTACTAGAGATAGCAAGCCTGATATTGGTGCCGTTGAATTTGGTACAAATGGTGTTTCTAATCCAGGTATTAGTATAACTCAATCAGGCGGGAATACCAACGTTACAGAAGGTGGTACAACTGATAGTTATGCAGTTGTGCTGAATAGTCAACCCACTGCTAATGTAAATGTTGCTATTAATAAAGGAACTCAATTATCAACTAATTTAAGTCAGTTAGTATTTACTCCTCAAAATTGGAATATTGCCCAAAGTGTCACTGTAACTGCTGTTAATGATCAGGTGGCAGAAGGAAATCAAACTACAACTATTCAACATACTGCTACTAGCACTGATACCAAATACAATAACATTGTCATTAGTTCTGTAAATGTAGGCATTACAGATAATGATATTGCCAAGGTAAACATTACCCAAACTGGAGGAAATACCAACGTTACAGAAGGTGGTGTGACTGATAGTTATACAGTTATTCTCAACAGTCAACCTACTGCTAATGTGACTCTTGCTATTAATAAAGGAACTCAATTATCAACTAATTTGAGTCAATTAGTATTTACTCCCCTCAATTGGAATGTTGCCCAGAATGTCACTGTAACTGCTGTTAATGACACCATTATAGAAAGAACCAAAACTGCTGCGATTAAACACACTGTTACTAGTAGCGATACGAAATACAATGCTATTATTGTTGGTTCTGTAAATGCCAAAATTACCGATAATGATCCTGGTTTAGTCATTACTCAATCAGGAGGTAATACTAATGTAACAGAAGGTGGTACAACTGATAGTTATTCCGTATTTCTTAGCACTCAACCTACTGCTAATGTCAATGTTGCTATTAATCAAGGAACTCAATTAACAACTAATTTAAGTCAATTAGTATTTACTCCCCTCAATTGGAATGTTGCCCAGAATGTCACTGTAACTGCTGTTAATGATACTCTTGTGGAAGGAAATCATAGTGGGACTATTCGACATACTGCAACTAGCACTGATACCAAATACAATAACATTGTTATTAGTTCTGTAAATGTAGGCATTACAGATAATCCTTCTAGTCTGACGTTAACAGGTACTAGTAGTAACGATATCCTCATCGGTGGTGCAAATAACGATATTCTCACAGGTGCGGGTGGTAAAGATACTTTGACTGGCGGTTTAGGTAGCGACAAATTTGTTTACCAAAATCTCACTGATTCTCTATTAGCTAATTTTGATGTAATTACTGATTTCAACGCCACTACCGGCAATGATCTATTCCGTGTTTCTACCGCACGAGCCGGATTTGTAAATGTAGCAGCAGTAAATACTCTGGATGCCGCAGGTATTGGAGTAAAATTAACAAACACAGCTTTTGGGTCAAATTTTGCTGCTCAATTCAGCTTTGGACAAAGAAACCTTGTCGCCATTAATGATGCCAAGGCAGGGTTTAATGCCTCCACTGATAGCATAATTGAAGTAACCGGATTTACGGGAATATTTAGCATTAATAACTTTACAATCCTTTAGATCAAGCTAAGTAGGTTGGGGTTAAAAATTGTCCTGATCACAAGGGAATGGGGGAAGAGGTTTGGGACAACTTTTGTGATAAAATAATCCAGAACTATTGTCGGGTGAGTATCCTTGGACTAAACCTGTCGAAGTCCTGCTCACCCATAGCCATTTTTTATACTATCTTCTGAAGTATTTTTATTATGTAAAATAAATTATTATTAATCAAAGTTTGAATTATAATCTTTTTACTAGAAAAGGAAAACCGAGTAAATATAGTAAATAAAAATTATTATGAGTCAAATAAAAGTTAAAAATTTTGGACTAATTAAATCCGGTTACTTAGAAAATGATGGATTTATAGATATTCGTAAAATTACTGTTTTTATTGGTAATCAAGGAACAGGGAAAAGTAGTATTGCTAAGTTAATTTCAACATTAAGTTGGTTGGAAAAACAGTTGTATCGTGGAAATTTAGAAATCAAGTATGTAACAAACCGTAATCGCTTTGTTAATACATATTGTAACTATCAAAACTTAAAAAATTACTTCTTACCAGAAACTGAAATTGAATATCATGGCCATGTCTATAGTATTAAATATTCCAACGGAAAACTAAATATTTTTACTACCAATAATATTTCCAAAGAATATATTGTACCTAAAATTATGTATGTTCCAGCCGAGCGAAACTTTTTTAGCGTTGTCAAACGCGCTGAAAAAGTAAAAGGATTGCCACAATCATTATCTGCTTTTTTTGAAGAATTAGAACGTTCACAACAGGAATTATCGGGGAGTTTGACTTTACCAGTGGGTGATTTAAAGTTGGAATTTGATCAACTTAATAATATTTTAAATATTATAGGAAGTGATTATAAATTAAATATTTTTGAATCATCAAGCGGTTTTCAATCTTTTATTCCTTTATTTTTAGTTTCTAGAAATATTGCTTTATCTATTAGTCAAATCCAAGATTCTTCCCAAAGTGAACTTAGTGGGGAAGAACAAAAAAGATTAAAAATAGAAATTGAAAAAATCCTCTCGAATGATAATTTGCCTGATGAGTTTAAAAAAACCGCTTTGGAAGTATTATCTTCTAAATACAAGAATGAATGTTTTTTAAATATTGTTGAAGAAATAGAACAAAATCTATTTCCAAAATCGCAAAAAGATGTTTTATATAAATTATTAGAATTTGCTAACCTTACAGAAGGTAATACACTAATTCTTACTACCCACAGTCCTTATATTATTAATTATCTGACATTAGCAATAAAAGGATATAATGTTTTACAGAAAATTTTAGATTTACCAAACACTAATTTACTAAAAGAACAACTAGAAAATATTGTTCCTCAAGCATCTTGTGTATCTGATGAAGATTCAATTGTCTATGAATTAACAGAAAGTGGAGAAATTATCAAACTTTCCACTTATGAAGGATTACCTTCTGATGAAAATTATCTCAATACTTTCTTAGCAGAGACTAATAACCTTTTTGATGATTTACTGGAAATTGAGGAACAAATATGAGTATAAATTTTTTTAATGTGAACTGTCAGAGTCAGACAAATCAGCCTAAATTTGGACTTTGTGATGATCCACCACCTTCAAGCTAATAGAAAAAAGCCACAATTTCAATATTCACATAAAGAAAAAATGCAAAAATTTAGAACTGATACTGGGTTTATATTAATTATTCAAAACACTATAAAAGTTTCCTAGATTATATTCCAATTTTACGAATTACTTTTTACTATGTATTACTATCAAGATTTTATCATTCGCAATTGGCAAGAAAAAGATCGCAAATTAGCTTCCCAAGTCATTAGTTCAGTATTATCAGAATACGGTTTACCTTGGCAACCAGAAGAAGCGGACAAGGATGTATTAAATATTGAAGAATATTATTTAGCAACTGGTGGAGAATTTTGGGTAATTGAACAGCAGAATCAGATTGTCGGCACTGCTGCATATTATCCTATTAATCGCTCAGAAAAAGCTGTAGAAATTAGAAAAATGTATCTTTTACCCAAAGTGCGCGGTTTCGGATTAGGAAAATTTTTATTACAACAACTGGAAACAGCAATTGCTTTACGAGGATTTGAGCAAATTTGGATTGAAACAGCGAGTATTTTAGTTGAAGCTGTTAAACTTTATGAAAGTAATGGTTATCTACCGACAACAGGTGTAGAAACTAGCAGATGTGATTTAGTTTATGTCAAATATCTATGATGAAGATATTCCAAAACCTATTGAGTCTTTTTCTTAAATCCCATTGTCCCCTATGTCAACGGACTACATCAAGGGAACTTTGTCCATATTGCATCAAGCAAATTCAAAGTTGTCATAAACAAAATCCCGCTTTTTTATGGAAACAACCATTACCAATATTTGTGTGGGGAAATTATGGTGGTGCAGTTAAAAGAGCGATCGCTGCCCTAAAATATGAAAATCAGCCACAAATAGGTCATCTTTTAGGAGCATGGTTAGGAGAGTCATGGTTATTACATTCACCTCAACCACAACAACAGCTTTTAGTTGTCCCTATCCCAATGCACCCGAAAAAACAAAAACAACGCGGTTTTAATCAAGCCGCATTAATAGCTGAAGGTTTTTGTAATGTTACAGGATACAAATTAAAAGTCAATGGTTTAGAACGCATCAAAGAAACCGAAGCACTATTTAATTTATCCCCATTTCAAAGACAAGAAAGTTTAGAAAATGCTTTTGGACTTGGCAAAGATTTTCGTCGTCATCCAAATACACAAATATTATTAGTTGATGATATTTATACTACTGGTGCTACTGTCAAAGCTGCTGTCAAGACTCTTGAACAACATCAAATTACCGTCTTGGGTGTAGCTGCTGTTGCCACGACAAATAAATAAAAAAAAGCTATATTAGATAAGTTAGCCTGTATTTTTATGAACAGCATTTAAATTTATGAAAAAGACTTTTGCAGTGGGTTCCAGACACATTCTTATTATTCCTATCACATTGCTAACAATGGGGATTTGGATCAAAACAGCCTCAGCCCAAAATAAGTTATATAGCCCCATTCCCTTAAATAATTTTACAGAAATTTCTGATACCCTATCAAACAAAGATATCCCCACAGGACAAGGGGGATTTGCTCGTGATTATGCAGTTAAGTTAGAGAGGGGTGATAATTTAGCAATTGATTTGTCCTCGGAAAACTTTGACTGCATTATTACACTATTAGCCCCCAATGGCTCAACGGTATTGGAAAATGATGATGGACCTGATGGTTCAAGTAATTCTCTGTTATTTACCCGCATTACAGAAGCAGGAACTTACATTGTGCGGGTTCACTCTTTTGGGGAAACTGGGGTAGGGAAATTTAAACTTAAAGTCACAAAACTGCAACCAGTTAAGTAGATTAGATAGAATCCATTTGGGATATTTTTTGAAACTATTACTGTGAGTGGCTTTGGGGGAAAGTAGTTGATTTAGTGAAACCGCGTTCTATTAAAGGTTGCAGGATAGATACCAAATAGATTCTATAATGATAGTGTTTTTACTGTTCAAAACTATGAATAAACCGTTTAGTATTTTTTTGGCTGTAACTTTTCCTGTATTAATGCTTCTACCCCTAAGTAAAGAAGCAAATGCTCAAACTTCAGGTTCACATATAAAAACGCAGTTTACAGGGAAAAATAAATGCTTAGATATCATCAATGATGGTGAAAATAACAAACCAACCATGGCTGATTGTGGTAATTTCTCAGGACAATTTTGGAGGTTAGAGTCTACACAATCTCGTGGATATTACCGTTTAAAGACGCAGTTTACAGGAAAAAATAAATGCTTAGATATCATCAATGATGGTGAAAATAACAAACCAAGCATGGCAGATTGTGGTAATTTTTCAGGACAATTTTGGAACTTTAGTGATTACAAAAAACTGCCAATTTGAGAAAGCATTTGAAAAGTCAGAGTAGGGGCGGGGTTTCCCCGCCCTCAATTATATTGCATTCGACTAAAAACGGTTGAGATATGGACTTCTGTAAAATCACGAAAACCCAGTAGGGGTTTAGCAGTGCTAAACCCCTACTCGGAGAATCAAGTAATTAAGCCGTGTTGAGTATAAAATGTTAGTGATTAAATAATAATGATTAATTATTTTAAAACATTAATAATAGGATATTGAAGAATTTTTTGATCAACTGTAATAATTGTTAAGTCATGCTGAATCGCTTGGCAAATTATCAGACGATCAAACGGGTCACGATGTAGAGGTGGTAATTTAATTAATTGTGCAACACTTTCTTCATCAATGGATAGGCTATCAATTTGATGACGGATACGTTGTTTTGTTAAATAGATTTCTGGAGATTGAGGAAAGGAAAGTTTTCCTAGTTGATATTTGATGATGGCTTCCCAAATAGATGCAACGCTTAAAAATATGTTATTGTTAGTGTCTTTAATCTCTGCACAAAATTGATTTAAAAGTTGAGGATCACCATTCAAAAACCAGAGAAAAATATGAGTATCGAGTAAAAGTCGCATAATTTTTATAAAGGGTTTTCAAAGTCCTGTAGGATTTCATCGGGTAAGGGATCATCAAAGTCAGCAGGAACAGTAAATTCTCCCTGACAGAGGGCGTAGGGTCTAGGCGTTTTTTGTTCTTTTTGTTGATTTCTTCGATTTTGGGTAAACAATAAAAAATCAAGCAATTCTTCGACTATTTCTTCAGGGATTTGTTGGATTTCTTGGATAAGTCTTTCTCTGGTTGTCATTATATTATATCCTGTGATAGTGAGATTCTAAGTTTTTGGTTTTTGTAATGTATGGCGATCGCATTCTGTCTAATTCTCAACATGATTTTTGTAAAATACGCTCTGTCATATACCTATTTTAACTTTTCCCGTTTCAGCGATAATTTTAACGGGTATTCCTTCTTCTAATTCTCCTTCTTGCCATTCATAGGGTTCATATTTTTCTAAACTTGATAAGTCGCTTTCTAGCTAGTCTATATCTTCTTGAGTTTAGGCAGGACGAACTTTACTGGAAGATAAATCGTCAAAGGGAAATTGAATTAAAACGATTTTACCCTTCATGAGCTACAGGTTGTACATCTTTCAGGGTATAAATATCTTCTTCTGAATCATGCAGAAAAGCAAAGCTAGGGTTATTGGAAACAGCATCTAACCAAGTTTGTTCATTAAGTTCATCTTCTGGCATTAAAAGAATAACGCGCACAATCCTGTCCTTTGCTTGGGGAATGGGATGATCAAGTTTGATTTGCCCTTGGGTATTTAGGATACCAGTGGTTTCAATCGCACGCATAGCTAAATCTAAGATGGGTGATTTTATTCTAACATTATTTGGCTCGTTTATTGTCGTATGAGAAATTAGTAACTCGCGGACAATTTGGCGATATTTAGCTACACAAGTATCAAGTAAATATTGCATAAATTCAATTAAAAATATTAAACTGAAAATATGGTTTCATTAGGTGGCAGTAATTCATCTCGCTAGGACTCAAAGTTAATACTGTCTGCAAAACCTTGATGTTCCAAAATTATATTTGACCAAGTTCTAGTTTTGTTTTCTAGAAATGTAACTAATACAGTGCTTTCGTGAATGTATTTTGGTATTTCAGCAAGTTGGATTTTTCTATCTTTATAAATTCCCTGAACGGTTTTTAGCATGGATTAACCTTTGTAAATTGGGCGCTTATCATTACTATTAATTGTGCTACAAGAAATCGCCTGTTATTAGCACTATTGCGATCTGCTTGCAGCAGAACATAATAATGGTATCTTAACTTGGAAAAAAGTGATCTGACTGCAAGCATTATAAGTTTGAGCTATGCTACTGCGTAACAGATTATTTCCTATATGTTTGAACTTGGTAAATATTCTTGACACTGATGCCAGTATCCTTAATAATAACTTCATTACAATCTACTAAAAATTGCTATATCTAGCTTATCTGAATGAAAAAGGGCAAAAAATGAACTTTTATCATGCGTTTATTTCCTATGGCCGTGCTGATAGTAAAGCCTTTGCTATAAATCTTAATGCACAATTAGCAGCACAAGGTTTAAATGTCTGGTTTGATCAAAACGATATTCCCCCAGCAGTGGATTATCAAAAACAAATTGATGATGGCATAGAAAAAGCCCATAATTTTTTATTTATTATCTCCCCTCATGCGGTAAATTCTCCCTATTGTCTCAAGGAGATTGAAATGGCTATTAAGCTCAATAAGAGGATTATTCCCTTACTGCACGTTGAGCAAATTAGCAAAGAAATATGGCAACAAAGAAACCCAAATAAAACTGAAGAGGACTGGCAAGAATACCAACAAGAAGGACTGCATTCTATTTATAATAATAAGAATATGCACCCGACAATTAGTAAAATCAACTGGATTCGATTTGCAGATAATCTTGATGATTTTGATACCTATTTTACAAAGTTATTGAATGCAACTAGTAAACATCAAGATTATGTCAAACAACACACCAATTTTTTAGTGCAAGCTTTAGAATGGCATAACAATCAGCAACAAACTAATTATTTTTTGGTAGGGGAAGAAAGAGGAAAAGCTGAAAAGTGGTTAAAACAAAGATTTATTGAAGAACAACCGCCTTGTATTCCTACAGATTTACATTGTGAATTTATTTGTGAGAGCATAAAAAATTCTCAGAACTTACTAACTCAAGTTTTTCTGGCAGCCGTAGATACAGACGAGGAAATTAAGGAGAAAATCAGAAAAACATTAATGCGTGAAAGTATTACTGTTTGGACAAACAAGACTGATATTAAAACCGGAACTGCATTTCCAGAAGCAATTAATCAAGGAATTGAAGGAGCAGATAATTTTGTCTATTTGATTTCCTTGGATTCCTTAAAATCGGAATATTGTCAACAAGAATTAAATCAGGCTTTAGCAAAAAATAAACGGATTATTCCTTTGTTTGTTGCAGAGACTGATTTAGAATTAATTCCGTTAGAGTTAAAGAAATTACAGTTTATTGATTTTACTCAATCAGAAAGCGCGGAAAAATATCGTTTCAGTGCTGATAAATTATTACAAGAATTAAAGAAAGAACCTTTCTATTATGAAAAACATAAAATCCTGCTAGTCAAAGCCAGAAAATGGCAAAGACAAAACCAAAACCCTAGTCTCTTGTTGCGGGGTTATAACTTACAACAGTTTGAAGCTTGGTTAAAGGTAGCAAAAAAGCGAGAAGATTATCCTCCCTTACCTTTACAAGAGGAGTTTATTACTGCCAGTCTCAATAAACCAGAAGAATCTTCTTTAGAAGTTTTTATCTCCTATTCTCGTACCGATTCAGATTTAGCGCGGAAGTTAAATGATGCTTTACAAGAATTAGGAAAAACGACTTGGTTTGACCAAGAAAGTATTGCCACAGGGACTGATTTTCAGCAGGAAATAAATCGAGGGATTGCCAGTTCCGATAACTTTGTATTTATTATTTCGCCTAAATCGGTAAATTCTCCCTATTGTGCTGATGAAGTGGAATATGCCAAAAATTTGGGTAAACGCTTTGTTACCATCCTACATCGCCCTCTATCAGATGATGATAAACAAAAACTCCCTGAGACTCTAGCAACTGTGCAATGGCTCGATTTTAATAATCATGGTGGGGAATTTTCTGCCAATTTTAATGAGTTGGTGAGGACGCTGGATACAGATAGAGATCATGTCAGAAGTCACACGAAATGGTCACAACGGGCGTTGGAATGGGATGAAAAAGGCAAAAATGCGGATTTGTTGTTACGAGGAAGTGAGTTTGAAGTTGCTGAAGCATGGTTAAAGACAGCAAAAACAGAGAAGAAAAATCCCCCTTTCACAGGATTACAGAAGGAGTTGATTAATAAAAGTCGGGAAGCAATTGCAGCGCAAGAAAACCGGGATAAGCGTCAGTTATTGGTTTTGAGGTCGCTGCTTACGGGTGCTATTGTCTTATTGGTAGCAGCAATTGGTACAACGGGTTTTGCTTTCCTCCAAAAACAGGAAGCTGAGACGCAAAAAGTTATTGCTGTAAAAGCCAGTAAGCAGGCGCAAAAAAGCCAGAAGGATGCAGAAATTCAGGCTAAGAATGCTGAGTTACAAAAACAGGAAGCTGAGACGCAAAAAGTTATTGCTGTAAAAGCCAGTCAGCAGGCGCAAAAAAGCCAGAAGGATGCAGAAACTCAGGCTAAGAATGCTGAGTTACAAAAAAAGGAGGCTGAGACGCAAAAAGTTAATGCTGTAAAAGCCAGTCAGCAGGCGCAAAAAAGTCAGAAGGATGCAGAAACTCAATTGAGACAAGCGAAACTCAATCAAGCCGAATCTCTTGGTAGATATTCTTTGTCTTTATTTAATATTAATCAGAAATTCGATGCTTCCATCCAAGCAATTAAAGCAGGAATAATCCTGAAAACCCAGAAATTATCCAACTTAGTGGTGATGAATGCCTTACAAGCGCCTCTTGGTGATAGGAGTGAAAAGAATCGTTTGGCAGGGCATAGTGGTACTGTCATCAGCGTCAGTGTTAGCCCCGACGGCAAGACTTTGGCTTCTAGTAGTGCTGACAGGACAATCAAACTGTGGAATCTAGAAACCGGCAAGGAAATCCGCACCCTCACCGGGCATACTAATTCTGTCGACGGCATCAGCTTTAGCCCCGACGGCAAGACTTTGGCTTCTGGTAGTGCTGACAGGACAATCAAACTGTGGAATCTAGAATCCGGCAAGGAAAACCGCACCCTCACCGGGCATACTAATTCCGTCGTCAGGGTCAGTTTTAGCCCCGACGGCAAGACTTTGGCTTCTGGTAGTCAGGACAAGACTATTAAACTGTGGAATCCAGACACAGGCAAGGAAATTCGCACCCTCTCCGGGCATACTAATACCGTCCTCAGCGTCAGTTTTAGCCCCGACGGCAAGACTTTGGCTTCTGGTGGTGCTGACCAAACTATTAAACTATGGAATCCGGACACAGGCAAGGAAATTCGCACCCTTTCTGGGCATACTAATTATGTTTGGAGCGTCAGTTTTAGCCCCGACGGTAAGACTTTAGCTTCTAGTAGTGGTGACAACACCATCAAACTATGGAATCCGGACACAGGCAAGGAAATTCGCACCCTCTCCGGGCATACTAATCCTGTCTTCAGTGTCAGTTTTAGCCCCGACGGCAAGACTTTGGCTTCTGGTAGTTATGACAGCACAATCAAACTGTGGAATCTAGACACAGGCAAGGAAATTCGTACCCTCTCAGGGCATACTAATTTTGTCAACAGCAGCAGTTTTAGCCCCGACGGCAAGACTTTGGCTTCTGGTGGTGCTGACCAGACTATTAAACTGTGGAATCTAGACACAGGCAAGGAAATTTGCACCCTCTCCGGGCATACTAATTCTGTCTTCAGCAGCAGTTTTAGCCCCGACGGCAAGACTTTGGCTTCTGGTGGTGCTGACCAGACTATTAACGTGTGGAATATAGACACAGGCAAGGAAATTCGCACCCTCTCCGGGCATACTAATTCTGTCCTAAGTGTCGGTTTTAGCCCCGACGGCAAGACTTTGGCTTCTGGTGGCGCTGACCAGACTATTAAACTATGGAATCTAGAGACAGGCAAGGAAATTCGCACCCTCTCTGGGCATACTAATTTTGTCTACAGCGTCAGTTTTAGCCCCGACGGCAAGACTTTGGCTTCTGGTAGTTTTGACAACACAATCAAACTGTGGAATCGAGATTTCTGGAATCTAAATTTAGACTCTTTAATGGGTCGTAATTGCGATTGGATCAGAAACTATTTACAAAATAATCCTACAGTTAGCAAAAGCGATAGAAATTTATGCGACGGCATTGGTAATCAAAAGTAAAGTAAAGTAGAGTTCTTGTAATTCAATTTATGAAAAAGCCTTTCAGTTTTTCCTTCCCAACCGGACAAACAGCAAATGCTGTTCAAGTTGATGACTTTGTAAATTTGTCCGCTGCTCTCCATGATCTCGGCTTTCAAGGTTCGCGTCCCTTGCTAGTATTAGTAGGTGGTGCAAGTAAGGTGAGTGAAGCTGACCTAGCCCATCTCCGCCTGTTGTTTGTAGAAGTCATAGCTCCCCTAGTGGAAGAGTTGAATGCCGATGTTGTTGACGGCGGTACTGATGCTGGGGTAATGAAAATGATGGGTCAGGCTCGTAGGGAAATCAATGGGACATTTTCTTTAATTGGTGTAGCCCCAGTTGGGACAGTGACATTGCCTAATGCCGTCCCCACATCGTCCCATACAGAAGCCTTAGAACCTCACCATACTCATTTTGTCTTAGTGCCTGGCACTAAATGGGGTGATGAATCGCCTTGGCAGGCCAGAGTAGCCAGTTTACTCGCTAACGAAGCACCATCAGTGACGCTACTAATCAATGGTGGTGAGATTGCTTTAGTAGATGTGATGGAAAATTTAAAAGTTGGTCGGACAATAGTTGTAATTGCTGGTAGCGGTCGGCTGGCAGATGAAATTGCTTTTGCTAGAAACAATCCAGAGTCTGAAGCACGGGAAAAGGTGGCAGAGGTGGCAGGGCAAAGTAACTTGTTATTATTTGACCTATCAGAACCAATATCAGAATTAGCCAAGCTATTGAAACAGCAGTTGACAAAGTGATTAAAATATTAATGAATGATGAAACTCATACCAATTCTGTGTAAAGTTGCACCAAATAAATACCGTAGAGACGTTCCATGGAACGTCTCTACATCCTAAACTTACGGCTTTTTTTCCTCTTCTTGCTTTTTACTTTCTTGGGTGACTTTGGTGAGATAAACTTCTACATCACTCTGAATGATATTTTCTACATTCCCAGCAAAATTACTAAAAGCTTCGTCATGGGTTTTGTAACCAACATAAGAACCACTAAGTTCAAACAATTCCCAACCTTCTCCTTTGAGAATTTCCGTTGTTCGCCGATAGTGTCGCCAACGTTCTCCATAATGAAAAAACTCTTCAACAGAGGAACTGATAGCTACCATTCCCGATAAGGCGATGGTAAAATATTTAAGATAAGAATCCACGGGTTTTGTATTAATATTCAAACTGATTAAAATGGGAACAATTACACCACCAATAATTGTTGTTAATCGCATTTGATAATAGCGTTGACGAGCATGATTGGCTTTTCCTTCCATCCACAAAAGCTGGTCTAGCCAACGCGATTTTAGATAATGTTTTTGTCTATCATTCAGTTCTAGAGTGTCAATAAAATTAAGAAACTCTTGCTTTAATAATTGGGAATAAGATTCTTTTTTTGCCACAACTCACTCCTTAAAGGATGTACGCAAGCCCTAATTATCCTATATTTAGGCGACGCTTATAGTAACCACACACAGAAACAAAGCTCCAGTCCACTCTACCACAGTCCCATAAGTATCTGTCGTATTTCCACCTAATTTATAATTAAGCAAGCTGCGGCAGAAAACACTCCCAGGTACTACAACTATCCCCACTTTAAGCAACACCGTAATTAGTGTAAGGGCGTTTGTATGGAGGATGCAACCCTAAAATAATATCTGAAGCGGGAACTCCTTTTTCAACTAACTCTTGACCAATATCAGCTTCAGTCATATTCTGCTGAATCCAGATTTTGCCGTCTTTAATATCTAAATGGATATAACAGGCATAAATACGATTTAGCCCTTGCCAGCCAAGATCAAGAATTTGGTAATGATCATGTTCTGTATCAAAAATAAGTTGACATTCAATATTTGGCTCATTTGTAGTGCTATGAGCAATTAGTAATTCGCGGACAATTTGCCGATATTGAGCTAGTTTTTCCATTTGATTATCTCCTCTATATTTGGTTCGTAAGCTAGGATTTTTAGGTCATACTGTGAAATTGCTGCTTGAGTAAAACATTCCTGAAAAAAGGTGTTGAAAATATCAATAGGTACAGCCAAGTAAAGAATTCTATTAGATTCTGTCATTTGCAGAGCAAGACGATAACTAAGAAATTGACCCAAAGCATTATGAAAGTCGCTAATATTGGAGGGATTGATAAAACTCTTGACTTCTACAGCAATTTTCTGTCCATCTTTTTCTGCCGCAAATACTTTCTCAGCACCAAGATCAATTTCTAGTTTAACGCGATCAATACGAATAGTTAATAGTTAAGGGATCGTTGGTAATAGTCCATCCGTCTTTGATTAAGGCTTGTTTGACTGATTGATGAAATAGATCTTTAGCCATATAGCAAATCCTAAATAATAGTAATTACACACAGAAATAAGGCTTCAGTCCACTCCACCACAGCCCCATAAGTATCTCCCGTATGTCCACCTAATTTATAATTAAACCAAGCTGCGGTAACAACAGAAATCACACTCCCAGCCAAAACCATCCCCACAGCCCAAACTAACTTCTGGGGATTCATTAACCAAACAACACCACTCAAACCTAACAATAAAAAGAAGCTTGGTAATAAATCTATATAAGAACGAATAGCTTGTTTATGAAATGCACCTTTACCAGTAGGTTTAAGATAAGGATAACAAGCGATCGCAAATTGTTGTCCCCAACGTCCCCACCCGCAAGCAGCCATTAATACTAAATAGTGATTTTCAGCTATATCTGTTAAAGCAGTAACTTTGAAAATAATAATCACAATAGCAGACATTGCTCCAAACGCACCCGTTGCACTATCCATCATCACCTGCAACCTGCGTTTATGATCACCCACTGCTAAACCATCAGCCGTATCCATCGCTCCATCTAAATGTAATCCCCCCGTGATTGCTATCCAAGCACCCACTACCAAAGCATTACGGGTTAGCACTGGCACACCCAAATAATTCATTCCCGTATCTAATCCACCTAATATCCCACCAATCATCAACCCAATCACCGGCGCAAAACAAGCCACCTTTTGGAAGTCTAAATTTGGTAAAAAAGGTAAGGGAATAGCAGTATAGAAAATCACAGCCGCAACTAAATTTAGGAATTGCTGTTGCCACCAGCGTAAAACGTTAGCCATACTTGATAAAGAGTTCAATTAACCAAATACTTCGAGTATTCATGAATATAAATGTTCTCATCATAAATTACTCTCAGACTGACAATCTACCTCCAAAGATGAGCCGATTGCCTTCTAAACTTGATATTTTGGAAATATGGGAAATTAACAATCCATCTCATTGATTGTCTGGCTGCGTTGTCACTCACCCTCCATAACCCGCTATTTCTCTATGAGTCATCATCTACCCCACACAAAAATACCAGCCCCGTGCATAGTCAACATGGGCATAGTTGTTAACAAACTCGATATTCACCGATTGCTGCATGATTTAGGTAGAGTCCACTACATCTACACCCAAGACCACAAGCTACTTAGTGAGGGTGACGGAGATATAATGGAAATATTTGCTAATTCCCAACGGTCTACCTTAGTCACCAACAATGCACTATATCTCAACGTGGATAGTTTTGATTATCTGGAATTAAAACAATCTCCACAGCAAGAAACCTACTTCGACTTGATCCAAGAGCAGATGTGTTTACGTTTGATTCCCCTGTCCACACCTTTGCAAGAACGACGCAATCGCCAATTTAACGTCACGGTTATAGAAGCGATGATGGATCAAGTCCTAGCAGCTAGATGGGATGCAGAAATTGATGACGACTTTTGTGATTCTTTTTAAGAGCAGTCACCGAGTCACCGAGTCAGGAGAAGGAAGAAAGGATGTAACAATGTAGAAATTTTAGATTGCCCTACGCTATTAGCAAACCTTAACAACAAAATCATATCTTCTCTGGGGCAATAGTGGATTGCAGGGTGACACCCTCACAAGACAAAAACCCCCACAAACTGCCCTAAGTAGCCAAGAAAATGTTAAGTTGGTGGATAAATTTAGCGAACTAGTATTTTTGCCTTGAGTGCCAATTTTTTCTTTGAACGTCTCGCTACCTGTAGCCAGACCAAAGCCAGAGCCGGAATATTTTCTACTCCCCACGGAATCGTAGAAACACCCAGGTTTATGCCTGTGGGAACATTAGCTAACGTCAAAACTATCACCCCTGCCCAATTGGGAGCCACAGGAGCGCAAATGGTGTTAGCTAATACCTATCATTTACATCTCCAACCAGGAGAAGCCATCGTTGCTGGCGGTGGTGGGCTGCATAAGTTTATGGGTTGGTCTGGTCCTCTGCTGACCGATTCCGGTGGATTTCAGGTTTTCAGCCTGAGCGAAATGCGGAAAATTTCCGAAGAAGGTGTAATTTTTCGCTCGCCCCATGATGGACAAATCATTAACTTAACACCAGAACGCTCTATTGAAATTCAGAATATTTTAGGGGCGGATGTAATCATGGCCTTTGATGAATGTCCTCCCTATCCCGCCACCCGTCAAGAAGTACAAGATGCAACTGAGCGCACTTACCGCTGGCTAAAACGCTGTATATCAGTCCATGATCGTCAGGATCAGGCATTGTTTCCCATTGTCCAGGGGGGGGTATATTTAGATTTACGCGCCCGGGCTGCTCAAGAATTGGCGCAGTTAGATATGCCTGGATATGCCATTGGTGGTGTGAGTGTCGGTGAACCAACGGATTTAATGGCGCAAATTGTCCAAACTACAGCCCCACTATTACCGATTAATAAACCCCGTTATTTGATGGGTGTAGGGACTTACCGAGAAATGGCGATCGCCATTGCTTCGGGGATAGATTTATTTGATTGCGTCATTCCTACCAGATGGGCTAGACATGGAACAGGTATTGTTGCCGGTGAACGCTGGAATCTCAAAAATGCTAAGTTTCGTGAAGATTTTACACCATTGGATACAACTTGCCCTTGTTATACCTGTGAAAATTTCAGTCGGGCTTATTTATCTCATTTAGTGCGATCGCAGGAAATATTAGCTTATACTTTGTTGACTATTCATAACATCACCGAATTGATTCGCTTTACCCAAAAGATTCGGGAATCAATTTTGAGCGATCGCTTTGTTACAGATTTTGGTCACTGGCTCGAACCATCAGAAATTGATCTAGAAAAAACTGAAGACTGATCATTTAGGATACAAACCCCGCATTAATCTTTGTAATCAATCCGAAATCCAAAATCTAAAATCTAAAATTGAGTGACCTAATCATGTTAAAATGGGTGTCGCATATAAAAGTTGTATTTGATTATTAGGTGGATTTAAACAAACATGGAAGCAGCACTATTACTAGCGAAACTGCCTGAAGCTTACCAAATCTTCAACCCCTTGGTAGATGTATTACCTGTTATTCCCGTCTTCTTTTTGTTACTTGCCTTTGTTTGGCAAGCAGCAGTGGGTTTCAGATAAATTACCAATTTCCGATTCTTTGGACAGGTTTATGTAACCTGTCCCATTTTTTTGTAAAATTAATATTTCTTAATATTTTGCAATAAATCCATATAATTAATCCAATCACATCCTCAATTACCAGGAATCTCCGATGGGAAATATCAAATTTGTGAAAGAGAATAAAGAAATAGTTGCCGCAGATGGTGCTAATCTTCGACTCAAAGCTGTAGAAAATGGGATTGATATTTATAAATTTCTCGCCAAAGTGACGAATTGTGGCGGTTCAGGACAATGTACTACTTGCGTTGTCCAAATTACCGAAGGACTGGAAAACCTTTCTCCGCGTACAGATTTAGAAAACCGCAAATTCAAAAACAAGCCTGATAACTTGCGTCTAGCTTGTCAAACCTTAGTTAACGGACCAGTTACCGTGATCACGAAACCTTAAATTTTGCAGCATATTCAAAATTAGTATTTACTAGCCAAAAAAAATTTGGCTTCATTCTGTCATCTATGATGCTATTCTAAAATAGTTGACTGCAAATTACACAAAAGGCTATCTTGCTATGCAAGTTAATGAACTGGGTTTCGTAGCGAGCATTTTGTTCGTACTAGTACCCGCCGTGTTTTTAATCATACTTTACATTCAAACTGCCAGCCGTGAAGGTGGAAAAGATAGTTAATACTTGGACTATAAAATAAAAACCCCTAAACTAATATAGTGCGGGGGTTTTTGTTTGTTTTTTTGATTAAGCAGCTATAAGCACTCAAAGTTTACAAAAAAAAAGTTTAATCATGAGTAGCAGTATCGTTTTTGATAAATCTCAAATAAGTAATGCCAGTAGTAATCTGCGTGAAAAAATTTGTCAGATATTGGGAGAAACTTACGAACCTGAAGGCTGGAAAGATTGGCAATGGCAAATGCGCCATCGCTTAACTAAGTTAGAACAGTTTCAGAAGTTACTATGCCTAACTCCAGAAGAAGAACAGGGTTTGATGATAGCACCGGATAAGTTTGCTGTAGCCGTCACACCCTACTTTGCCTCCCTGCTTGATCCTGAAGATGCTAATTGTCCACTGCGCTTACAAGTAATACCCAGGAAAGAAGAATTGATAGTTAGTTCTGGGGATATGATAGATCCCTGTGGAGAGGATCATAAATCGCCCGTTCCAGGACTGGTACATCGTTATCCTGACCGGGTATTACTGTTGGCTTTAGATAGTTGCGCTGCTTATTGTCGTTATTGCACTCGTTCGCGTTTAGTTAGTCAAGGGGAAATGAACCCTATTAAACGGCGGTTAGATGCGATCATTGATTACCTGAAAGATCACACAGAAGTACGTGATGTTTTAATTTCTGGTGGTGATCCTCTCCTCATGTCTAATGAGGTTTTAGACAATTTACTAGGACGGTTGCGGGGGATTTCCCATATTGAATTTGTGCGAATAGGTTCTCGTGTACCCTGTTTCTTGCCACAGAGGATTACACCGGAATTAGTCAAGGTATTGCGTAAACAACGTGTGTGGTTATCCGTGCATTTTTGTCATGTGCGAGAATTAACACCGGAAGTAGCCCAAGCCTGTGATTTACTCGCTGATGGTGGCATTCCTTTAGGTTGTCAAACTGTACTTCTTAAAGGTGTGAATGACTCAGAACCAGCTCTGAAAAATTTGTTTCACGGTCTGTTAAAATTGCGTGTGCGTCCTTACTATCTTTATCAATGTGACCCAGTTGTAGGGACATCACATTTACGCACAAGTATTCAAACTGGGTTAGATTTAATATCTAAATTGCGTGGTCATACTAGCGGTTATGCTATGCCTACCTATGTAATTGATGCCCCTGGTGGTGGTGGTAAAGTTCCCATTCAACCTAATACTTTAATTACTTATGAGAATGGTCAAGCTGTGTTACAAAATTGGGAAGGTAAGAGATTTACCTACATAGATCCAGTTGAGTAGCAACTAACAAAAAATTAATTAATAGTGAGGGTGAGGTGAAATTGATTGCTTACCGAGATATAGAAGCGGGAGAAGAAATAACTGTCAACTATAATGGTTCTCCTGATAATCAATCTCCTATATGGTTTGATACTGTTGAGGAAATATCGACGATTAGGGTAACAAACAATGATGGAGTTAGTTAACAACAATGGGATTATCTATTGGAATATGTTATGACCTAAAAATAGACTATCTTAAGGCAGGTTTCAGCACTACGGAAGTGATGGAATTTGATGATGAAGAAACAATTATCGGTCTAGAAAATACCCTGAATGATTTAGGCTATCAGGTAGAACGTATTGGTAATGGTAGAGAATTGGCGCGAAAGTTAGTAAATGGCGATCGCTGGAATTTGGTATTTAATATTGCTGAAGGAATAAAAGGGCGATCGCGTGAAGCCCAAGTTCCCGGATTATGTGAGTTATTTGATCAACCTTACACATTTTCTGACCCCCTTACCTGTGCCTTAACTTTAGATAAAGCCTTGACTAAAAGAATAGTCCGTGATCATGGTTTACCTACAGCCCCTTTTGTAGTGGTTAATAACATTATAGAAGCTACCAATATTGACCTATCCATGCCAGTTTTTTTTAAACCCGTAGCTGAGGGCAGTTCTAAAGGTATAACTAGTCAATCTTTAGTTAAAGAAAAGGCAGAATTAGTTACCACTTACCAAGCATTATACAATCAATTTCAACAACCTATAATTGTAGAAACTTTTCTTCCTGGTCGAGAAGTGACAGTAGGGATTATTGGTAATGGTAGTAATGCTAAAGTAGTGGGGGTTATGGAAGTAATTTTTACAGACCAAGCCGAAACAGATGCTTATACAACGTTAAATAAAAAGGAATATTTAGAGAGGATAGACTATCAACTGTTAGTAGATCCTGAACCATTAGCCATAGAAGCACAGGAACTAGCTTTAAATATTTATCATACCTTTGGTTGTCGGGATGCTGCCCGTGTAGATTTGCGTTGTGATGCTCATGGAGAATTGCAATTTTTGGAAATCAATCCCTTACCAGGACTAGACCATATTTACTCAGATTTGATAATTATGGGGCGTTTAGCAGGGGTGACATATACGGACATTATTAGTAGTATAGTTAACGCGGCATGGCAGAGGTATCAATTTTAAATTGAAATTAAGGTCAAAAAATGAATATTTGGAAATTCCTAGAAACAGTCATCAAATATATTTATCCTTACAAATGGATGGCGTTATTTTTGATATGTGGGCGAATATTTGAGGCAGTATTTAATGCCGGAATTGGTGTGAGTTTTAAATTTATTATTGATCAAGCAATTATTCAGCAAAATTATGATTTGCTAATTTTGATTTTATTATTGCTGAGTGGAGGAGCAATTTTATTAACTATTATTAGTTTACTAGTGGATTATTTTGATGCCCGGTTTAGTATTGTAATTAGTAATAGAATCCGACAGGATTTGTTTAATCATCTCCAAACTTTATCAATGGAATTTTTTGGCACCAATTCAGCCGGTAACATTGTTAATTGTTTTATAGCCGACGTAGAAAAAGTAGATTACAGCATTATTCAGGGAATGACTGTAATATTTCTAAATATTAGTAATATTATTTTTTCTTGTACTTATTTATTTTATCTCAATTGGCAATTAGCTCTTGTGAGTTCTATCGGTTTAATTTTCTGCGCTTTAGCACCAAGTGTAATTATAGGTTTTGCCACTGAGCCAACTTATGAACTTCGACAAAAAGAAGGATATATTGCTAGTGTGATAGAAGAGAATATTCTTTCTCAGCCTGTAATTAAAATATTTGGGCTAGAGAAAAGAATTTCCGAGGATTTTACTACTCAATTAGCAGAATTACAAGCAGTATATATCAATTCTAAATTTTTATCTTACCTCGTGCAGAGAGTTCCTGAAATTACTTTTATCCTAGTTCAAATTATCGTATTGGGTATTAGTGCCGCCATGACTTACTGGCATTGGATTTCTGTGGGAACATTAGTTTCTAATCAGGTGGTATTGATTGGGCTACATTCTAGTATTAACTACTTTAGTTGGGGACTACCTCATTTAGTTAATGGTGCGGCAGGAATGCAGCGTATTGAGGATATTTTACAAGAAGTTCCGCAAATTCAAGATATACCAGAGGCAGTGGAGTTAGAGAATTTTGCACAGGAAATTTACTTTGATAATGTGTCCTTTAAATACTCTGAAGATAGAGGCGGAATTGCAAATTTATCTTTTAAAATTAACAAAGGTGATTTTACTGTCTTTGTCGGTACTAGTGGTGCAGGCAAAAGTACAATTGTTAATCTGTTAACGCGATTTTATCAACCAGACTCAGGAAAAATCTTACTTGATGGAGTAGATTTATCTCAAGCAACAATAAAATCACTCCGTTCCCAAATTGGCTTAGTATCTCAAGAGGTGATATTATTTAACTGTTCAGTGCGAGAAAATATCCGCATGGGCAATTTAGAAGCCACTGATGAACAAGTGGAAGCCTCAGCTAAAGCCGCTGAGATTCACGACTTTATTTTAACTTTACCTCAAGGTTATGATACTTCTGTGGGCGATCGCGGTGGACAACTTTCCGGTGGACAAAAACAAAGAATCGCTTTAGCTAGGGCTTTAGTCAGAAATCCATCCATCTTAATTCTTGATGAAGCCACATCAGCATTGGATCCTATCACTGAAGCAGAAATAATTTCTACCCTAGAACAAATAGCTAAAGAACGTACTGTTATTGTCATCACTCACCGCTTAACACAGGTGTTACGTGCAAATATGATTTTTGTCCTAGAAAATGGATATTTAGTAGCTTCAGGTTCTCATGCAGATTTGATTGAACAAGAAGGGCTATATTCCTCACTTTGGCAGGTAGTATCAAGATCAACTCAGCCAAATAGTGTAGTACAAAGTTTAGTCAAACTCGAATTGGAATATGAAGCATTATCAATTCCTTGGGATTCTTGAGAAACAAGAATCCCGTTGGCTTTAGATTCAGAAAGTATTACACAATAGTTCGGGATAAAAGCACCGGACAGGTAGCATTAACACGAACATAGTCAGATAGAGATGAACCTATCAACCGATCTAAATCAACAAAATTCTTAGCAATAGATGGACGACGGTCTGGAGAACCAATCAATAATAAGTCTATATTCAACTCATCTGCCAAACGACAGATTTCTTCACCAGGTTTACCACTGCTGGTAACACAACGCACCGCTACAGATTGCTTTTGGGCTTCTGCTATAGCCATTCCTAATACAGAAGTTTTTTCTGGTTTAAGATCAGTAATACCGGATAACTTCCCACCTAAATCTGTATTGATATTAGCCAAAACTAATTGGCTACCATTAAGACCCCGGAGTAAGAACAAAGCTAAATTTAGGCAGTTTTTAGCAGACTCAGAATCATCCATTGCTACCATAATCCGCTTAATGTTTTTGACATAAATGTCATCTTTCACTAGCAACATGGGACGGGAAGACAATTGGAAAACGTATTGACTGACAGAATTGGATAAAATTGATTGTAGGCGCTTCAGTCCGCGTGAACCCATGATAATCAAGTCAGCTTCCATTTCGTCAGCTACTTGACAAACTACATCCTTGGGATCACCTTGACGCAAAATCGAAGAAACTTGGCTAGGATCTAAGTCTAAATTCTGAATAGCATTAGCGAGAATTTTGCCACCTTCTTCCCATTTATCCGTCATGACAGCAGAAGTGCTTTGTGTAGTAACAACGTGGAGAACAGTGACTTTTGCTCCGCTAAATGAAGGCAGTTCTTTCAAGTTCTTGAGCATTTCTTCCGCGTGTCCCAAACCAGAGACAGCCAGCAAAATTTTTTGGATCATTTTTACGTCTTTGTGGTGAAGGTTTTTGTAGTTTTTGCTGCTAGTATTGAGCCATGGCTGCACCACGCAAGCTATCAGAATGTTGTTTCTGAAGTGGTGAACAACTAAGTTAAGTATTTAGGCATAAATCAACTAATTAGCAGTCAAACTAATACTAACGAGCAAAAAAAGTGATGAATATTAAGTTTCTTTACGCCTAATTAAGTAAATTTACAACCAGGTTACCTTTTATCAAGCATACTGCTAATTTTGCCGGATAAAATTAATAAAATATGATGTTAGTGATTATTTGTAATCTATGTTAATTTTTTTTAATTTAAGTTAATTATGATTAAAATAATTAGAAATATGAATAAATTTGTATTTTTAGGTTAGAAAATCACTATTTAAAAAATGTGATAATATGTAAAATAAGTATTTTTATTTAGAACAATGCAGACCTATAACGATGTACATCCATGGCTATTTCATTCTAAAAGAGAGGATAAAATGGTAACCGTTCACGGGGGGGTCGGGAAAACGCCCAGCATGAAATCACACAGAATCACTACGAAAACCATTCTAGATTGGATTTTTTCTGGTTAATTATGAATAGTCAAAAGTCCTATAGTTGTCTGTAAATTGTTTTTTGAGAACTCCACAAAAAAAGATTATCCAATTTTGTGGGATGGGCATCTTGCCCGTCCTTGATTTATTATTAGCGGGCAAGATGCCCGCACCACAAGAAATTTTGGGATATTTTTTTAATTGGAAGTCTCTTTAGACATTTTAGGTGCTATTGGTAAATATCGTAAATCACTCAAAACCTCTATTAAATAAGAACTTTAGCATTTAAGCAAATATTTTACCCCCCTGAACGGTTACATAGAATGGTAGAGATATCCAGATATGTATAAACAAGAAAAATGTCAGAAATAGCAATTCTAGAAGTATTCAAAGACTTACCAGACCTGAGAAGGAGCGCAGGACAGTAATTTGAGTGGAGTTTGAACGTCTCTCCTCACAGATAACTTTTTCAGCAAACCCTATCTATGCTTTTCTCTAAACGGTTATTAGCCATACTATAACATCCCCCAAACACATTTTACTTCCTACCGCTCACATTGTCCCTAGTGGTAATAGAATAATAACGATATCCTTGTAAAGCCTACCAAAAGCAAAAGGTAAAGGTTAAGTAGCAGATTTGACAGAATTGGATCACCAAAACTCTGTATCCAGAAGACATTAGTAGCTTTTTAGAAGTTTGTAAAATTTTTATGGTTTCCCAAATTAGTTTTTTGATGTGCGCTCCTGACCATTATGATGTGGATTATGTGATTAATCCTTGGATGGAAGGGAATATTCATAAGTCCTCACGCGAACGCGCTGTGGAACAATGGAATAAATTATACCATGTTATTAAAAATCACGCCATTGTTGATTTAGTTGCCCCTGAAAAAGGCTGGCCTGATATGGTGTTCAGTGCTAACGCTGGTTTAGTTCTCGGTGAAAACGTCGTTCTCAGCCGCTTTTTGCATAAGGAACGCCAAGGTGAAGAGCCGTATTTTCAACAGTGGTTTGAACAAAATGGTTATAATGTTTACACTCTTCCCAAAGACCTGCCCTTTGAAGGTGCTGGTGACGCATTATTAGACCGAGAAGGGCGCTGGTTATGGGCTGGTTATGGTTTCCGTTCAGAATTGGATTCTCACCCCTACCTGGCTAAATGGCTGGACATTGAGGTGATTTCCCTACGCTTAATGGATGAGCGATTTTATCACCTTGATACCTGCTTTTGTCCCTTAGCCAATGGTTATTTGCTGTATTACCCCGGTGCGTTTGATTCTTACTCTAACCGCGTTATTGAAATGCGCGTTGCACCAGAAAAGCGGATTGCTATTGTAGAAGCTGATGCTGTTAACTTTGCTTGTAATGCGGTGAATGTGGAAAGCATCGTGATTATGAACAAAGCCAGTGAGAATTTAAAGTCACGTTTGGCTGAAGTTGGTTTTCAAGTCATTGAAACACCATTGACAGAATTCCTGAAAGCTGGTGGTGCAGCTAAATGCTTGACTTTGCGGGTGACAGAACCGATTGGTGAGGAAATTCACGCTAATGTATCTGTAGAAAGTCGTGTTATTCGCATGGAAGGACATCTATTAGATGCAGGTTTAATTAACCGCGCTTTAGATTTGATTGTGGAAATGGGGGGAAGTTTCCAAGTTCTCAAATTCAATTTGGGAGAACAACGTCAAAGTACATCTGCGGCTGAGGTCAGGGTATCTGCACCATCTCATGATGTGATGGAAGAGATTATCTCTGGGTTGATTGATTTGGGTGCGGTTGATTTACCCCAAGATGAACGAGATTCTAAGTTAGAACCTGTAATCCAAGCGGGCGTAGCTCCTGATGATTTCTATGTCAGTACGATTTATCCCACTGAAGTTAGGGTAAATGGGGAATGGCTGAAGGTACAGAATCAACGCATGGATGGAGCGATCGCTATTTCCACAACTACTAATGGTATCGTAGCTAAGTGTAAACTATTGCGGGATTTAGAAATAGGCGACAAAGTAGTCGTTGATGTTTTAGGTATCCGTACCGTCCGCAAAGCTGAATCACGAGAACAACGCAACTCCCAAGAATTTAGCTTCATGTCTTCCGGTGTTTCCAGCGAAAGACGGGTGGAATTAGTTGTTGAACAAGTAGCTTGGGAATTACGTAAAATTAAGGATAGTGGCGGTAAAGTAGTTGTTACTGCTGGTCCGGTTGTAATTCATACAGGTGGCGGTGAACATCTCTGTCGCTTAGTTCGGGAAGGTTACGTACAGGGTCTTTTGGGCGGAAATGCGATCGCTGTTCATGATATGGAACAGAATTTGCTGGGAACATCTCTAGGTGTAGATATGAAGCGCGGTGTAGCCGTCCGTGGTGGACACCGACATCACTTGAAGATTATTAACACTATCCGCCGTTTTGGTAGCATTGCTAATGCTGTAGAAGCGGGAGTAGTCAAAAGTGGGGTGATGTATGAATGTGTGAAAAATAACATTCCCTTTTCCCTCGCTGGTTCGATTCGGGATGATGGACCTTTACCTGACACCCAAATGAACTTGATTTTAGCACAACAGGAATATTCTAAAATCATTGAAGGTGCAGATATGATTTTGATGCTGTCTTCCATGCTGCATTCTATCGGGGTAGGAAATATGACTCCGGCTGGTGTAAAGATGGTCTGTGTGGATATTAATCCGGCTGTAGTGACAAAATTGAGCGATCGCGGTTCAATAGAGTCTGTAGGTGTAGTAACTGACGTGGGTTTATTCCTCAGTCTATTAACTCAGCAGTTGGATAAGTTGACGAGTCCTTATGTTGCTAATGTAGGGTAATTAATTATATACTCAGATTACCGATGAAAATAATGTGTAGGGAAAAATTATCAACTATCCCTACGCTAATTTTTGACTTTAGTTTACCCAATTTACTTTTTTGTATGAAAGAAGGGAAAATAATTTTTTTATTTTTCTTTCTCAATTTTTTTAGGAGTTAAAATATGAATGATACAAATGTGATTGCATTAAATCCTTATATTCTTGAATGCTTAAATTATTTTAAGTTACCCATTAACACTATTGATGATATGACTGACGCGACAAGCAACAATATTGTTATATTTAGTGATTACAGTCCAGAAAATGCTGAATATGAAACATAAGGTTATTATATTACTACAATAGAAAATGCAAAAAATCTTTCTATACAACTACAAGAAATAAAGAAGAAATTTAGTATTCCTGATCTAAATATAGATTATAAAAGTAGATCTCAAATTAGGAAGAGTCCTGTCAAAAGGAAAGCTTTCCTAAATTGGTTTGAAAAAATTAAAAATAGTCCAGGACTATAAACGTGTAAAATAAATGATTAAATCATGATATTAAATAGATAGGTAATTTTATTTTTATGTATGATATTATGATATAACAAACTCATAACAATAATGTTTTAAACAGTATGAGTGAAACCCTGGCTGATATTGCTATACCACCGCAGTTTCCTGATCATACTCAACTACCAGAGTCTGATGGTACTTTCGTGAAAAACTTTCAAGAACATCCTCAAAGTATAATTATCACAGATTCAATAATTCAAACTTTACAAAAGTTACATCCCGATGGACAATTTTGTATAGGTCAAGATTGTGGGATTTATTGGCGCGAAACAGAACCACCAGAAAAAGGTACAGTAGCACCAGACTGGTTTTATGTCCCTGATGTAGCACCACAATTAGCAGGTAAAATTCGCCGTTCTTATGTTTTATGGCGGGAATATATTCCTCCATTAATTGCTATAGAATTAGCTAGTGGTAATGGTGAAGAAGAAAGAGACACAACACCTCTACCGGGTTTAGAAGAAGGTGAAAAACCTGGTAAATTCTGGGTATACGAGCGCATTATCCGCGTTCCCTACTATGCTATTTATGAAATTAATAATGGCAAATTAGAAGTTTATCATTTGGTTGATTTTTCTTACCAAAAAATGCAGCCTAACGAACGCGGACATTATCCCATTCCCCCTTTAGGTGTAGAATTAGGATTATGGCAAGGAAGTTACTTAAATAATCCTGAACAACTTTGGCTACGCTGGTGGGATTTGGATGGTAATTTATTATTGGTAGGTAAAGAAGAAGCCCAATTACAAAAATTAAGGGCTGAACAACAAAAACAAAGGGCTGAACAGCAACAGCAAAGGGCTGAACAAGCAGAACTTAAAGCTGTACAATTAGCCGAACGTTTACGAGCAATGGGGATAGATCCAGATACAATAGATTAAGAAATGTTTCGCGTAGAGAAAAGGAAGATGCAAAGGGTTATTTTATCAAGAAATTTACAGGTTAAACAGGTTAATTGGGTAAGTTTTTTTGCTGATTTCCTGTTAGCGGGGATGGTTTTTGGTCCCCCTCTTGCTCCTTTTCTGGCTGCGTCTAATGTGTTTTTGCTGCCAGATATTGCCAATATAATCTATTTTATGGGTAATCGCGTTTGTCCCCAACCGACAATAGGTTTGGAGTTAGCACCACCTTTTATCATGGCAGTATGTATGCGCTGTTATGGGACAGTAACAGGGTTGTTAATTACTAGAATTTTATATAGTTTAACTGCTGGTAAAGGCATTTATTGGTTAAGCCAATACGGTTGGAATGGTGCGGCTGTTGCTAGTGTATTAATGATGGCTTATCCCTTGGAATTAGCAGCACAGATTTTCGGTTTGTGGGATTTTAATAATTATCTTGTTACTCCTTTTGGTTTGATTACAGGTTTGGCTTGGGGTTTATTTGCAATGCCAATTTTGCATTTTAGGAGGCTCTTCTAATCACTAAAAAGTTGAGAAAAAATGCAGTAATTTTACTATTACTGAGATTAATTTTTGACAATTTTTATAAAAATTTTTCTACTATAAATCATCAAAAATATTAAAAGTATCATTAGATAGAGATAAGAAAATAACATATTAGCTAAATATGATAGATACGCTCATAATTTATTCAAGAAAAAAGAATTTTTAATCAATTTGGTAAATTGAGGAATTAGATCATGTCAAATATTGTAAAAATATCCAATGAAGATATTATTTATCATCTGAAAATATCTTGTCAAATTCCTGGTTTATTAGAGGCAATTGCCAGTAGGAAAATTATTACAGAAACTGCTGACAAAGAAGGTATTGCCGTCGAAATAGCCGAATTACAACAATCCGCAGATAGTTTACGATTAGTCAACAACCTGGTTAAAGCAGAAGACACCTGGGAATGGTTACGAAAACATTATCTTTCCTTAGATAACTTTGAAGAAATAGCCAATCTCAATCTTCTATCTGCAAAATTAGCTCATCATTTATTTGCTGAGAAAATTGAACCATTCTTTTATGCTCACCAAATTGATTACAGCGCAGCAGTTACCTATGAGGCAGTATTAGATGATGAAGATCTCGCTTTAGAACTATTTTATGCTCTCAAAGAAGGGGAAATTAGTTTTCAAGAAATTGCTCGTCAATATATCCAAAATCCTGAAATCAGACGCGCTGGAGGATATCAAGGTATCCGCAAACGTAGTGATTTTAGACCAGAAATTGCCTCCGCAGTTTTCGCAGCTAATCCCCCAGAAATTCTTAAACCAGTGATTACACCCAAAGGCGTTCATATCATTATAGTTGAAGAAATCATTGCCCCCGAATTGAATGAACAAATGCGGATAGCAATTCTCGGAGATTTATTTACTAATTGGTTAAAGGAGCAAATTAATCAATTAGAAATTATGGCGACATTAGCAGACAATACCAGTTTTTCTCATTCTTCAGCAGAAATATTGAGTAAAGCTAGTTAATTAATATTAAGTAGGGTGGGCATTGCCCACCACAACCAGAATATCATAGCCCTAAGAGGTTGTTTGATAGCGTTCACGAAGTGTTTACCAGAGGGGTTTGTTTATACATTAAAAACTTGTTCAAACATCCTCTAATTAAAAAAGCAGTATTATCCAGCCAATGGAGTATAAATATCCTCAGAATGGGCATTAAGATAAGGATATTGTAGCTTAACTTTGTGTAATGCAAATTGTTCAAAAATAGCTGTCATTCGACTTTCAGGGTGATTCTTATCTGCTTGCCAAGCAGCAATTAAACCATTAGCAATCATTTGACAACGATTAGTCCCAAAACTTTCTTTTTCACCAAATTTATTTTCTGGTTCTTCAGCACAACCTAACCCCGGTGCTAGTTGCTTAGTAAATAACGGTACTTGCTGGGAAAAACTACCTTGATTTTCTAAATATACCTTTTGTAAGATCGGGTAAACAGTTTCATATTGATGTTTATTAAAATAAAGCACTGCTGAATCATAACGTCTATATTCATCAGGATTATACAGAGCTTTAAATGAGAAAGCAACTTGCATATTATTGAGTTCTCTAGTTACATTTTCTATCACAGAAACTGCACCTTCTGGGGATACATTAAAGTATATTCTGAGAATATCTTGATTGTCTTGAGTTCCTAGATTAGATACTGCCATATAAAATCCATTTTGGACTAAATTTTTAGGCATTTTGATGGCAACTAAATCACCAATATTAGCAGATTTATCAATTTCTGATAAATATAAATCCCGCTCAATATGTAAGGTTAAACCATTTCTTTGGACTACTAAACAACCATCACTTTCTTCGTGAACTACTAGCCAATTTTTACTCCAATAACCTTCACCTGTATTACTTGTATGTAGTTTTTCATAAAATGTCAAATCCACACCAAATAAGCTATTATTACTGAGGTTATTCGTCTCGATATCAGTCGGAGAGAAATGATCCCAAGAACCGTTATAATAAGCGCTGTAGAGAAAATTACGTAACTGCATACTCAAATGTTTCTTTTGAATATCTAAGGATAGACTTTTAAACCGAGAAATAACTGATTCTGGTAACTCTAATAATTTGTATTCGGGATGCTTAATGGAATAGAATGATTCTATTTCCAAATGATCAACAATATTTTGCAGTGCTATTTGTAATTCTTTTGGTAATTGAAAAAGTTGATTATAAACAGAATCTAATACTTGCATACAAGCTTTCCTTTTCTAAACAAGAGATAATTTTTTAGAACTTATTGTGGAAAATTCCATCCCCAAAATTGTAGAAATAGATGCTTGAGGACGACACAATAAACTCTTAGCAACTTGGAGGATACAGATACCTGTATTATCAAAAGTCTTTTCATATTGCAGTCTCGCTTGAATAGCTCTAATTAAAGCTAAACCGCTAAATTGCATCACTAACTGTAAAAAATCTGGACGCAGTTCTAGAATTTCTGGAAAAGTAGTTAAATAAGCATTAACTAATGTTGATAAAGAAGGTTGAATCATTGATAAAGGAATAGCAGCTAACCGCAAACATTCTTCAATTGGTATGGTTTTACTAGACACTATGCTATACAACCAAATTTGCAGATAACTAGCAATTATTGTCCCTAAATCATTAGCAGGATCTCCCCAACTACCTCTCTCCCAATCAATTAGTCGGATGATATTTTTATTTCCAGATAATTTCTCCTCAATTTCTGTTTCCCAATTCAACGATAAAAGAATATTATTGAGTTTGAGATCATTATGGGTAAGACAACAAGGAGTAAAATTTCGATTTAATTCTGCAATGGCTTTTCCTAAATTATCGTAACGTTGATAAAGAGAAAAGAACCTCAAACCATCAGCAGTAACCTTGCCAAATATTTCTGGTGTAATTCTATCTAAACCTCTGGTAATATTTGGGGATTTGAGAGAATTTTCAAAAAACTTTTGATAATTTTTATTATCTATTGTTAACCGATGAATAGCTGCAATAGTTGTACCAACTACCTGAGAAATTTCTGGAGGAAATTCCTGCTCTTGTGCATAAAATTCTGCTAAATCCTGATATTGATCGAGATAGTTAAAAACAATAATGGAGTTTTCTAAGTCAAAATGAATTGCTTCTGATAAAGATGCCCGTAGATGATTTATTTCTGGGAACTTTTGACAAAAATCATGGATTCTCCATTCATCTATAAATTCACCTAAAGTTTTGCCATTTTGATCGTGACGCTCTTGTTTTACTAAGAGTTGACGACCATCTGGTAAACTAATTAATAAGTTAAAGTTTTTGGCAGATTTTAATTCGATTTTACTTAATGACTGCTCTTGTGATTGACAAATTTTGTTTTCAACCAGGTAATTGAAAACATTGGTAGAACTTATTAGGAATGCCATGATTGCAAATGAAATAATTTTAATATTTTTTGAATGTCTTGGTTAATAATGAAATGGTATCTATGGCATAGATTGCTAATACAAATTCTAATCCCTTAATCCCATAATAAAGTATCTGATTAGCAGGATTATATTCACCACCAAAGATAGATACATAATCCATCTCATTAAGATTGGTAATAAACTTTTTTTCATCGGTGGTATGTAGATCAGAAATTGTAATCTTAGTCATTTCTTACCTCTACAAAAATTCAATTTTAGATCTGTAAATTCATTTACCCCACCAGCTTTAATATCAGACCCAATCTTATTAACTATCCAGAATTATTAGTAATAACAAAAATTGGTTTTTACTTTTTCATTCTGGATAGCCATAAGGGCTTTGTAGTTGAATACAAAGCCAAGTAATTAGTATCCGTATCCAGAATGAGAGTCATTGGAGAAGGATTTAGCTATTTCCTTGATACTAGCGATCGCATAGCCATTAACTAGGAATTCTAGGTACTTAACACCAAAATATCCATATTCACCAAAACCACTAAAATCGCTACCACCACCATGAACTGATAAAGAAGCTGCATCATTCAATTCATTCAAATAGCTTTCGGAATCTTGAAATAATTCAGAACCAGTTACACTTAGTTGAGAAAGAATAATACTTGCCATAATTTCCTCCAAGAAAACTTGTATTTTGTAAAGAGAATTTACGAATCAGCATATATAGCAATCCTAAATGATTCCTAAAAAATAGTAAGTGGTGTAGGGTGGGCAATGCCCACCAAAACCCTTATCCGGTGGGCATTGCCCACCCTACGTATATTTCAAAAATCAAATAGGAGTCCTATAAATTGGTTTTTACTTTTTCATTCTGGATAGCCATAAGGGCTTTGTATTTGACTACAAAGCCAAGCAATTAGTATGCAGAATGAGAGTCATTGGAGAAGGATTTAGCTATATGCTTGATACTAGCGATCGCATAGCCATCAACTAGGAATTCCAGGTATTTAACACCAAAACCACCATATTCACCAAAACTGCTACTATCACTACCACCACCATGAACTGATACAGAAGCTGCATCATTTAATTCATTTAAATAGCTTTCGGAATCTTGGAATAATTCAGAACCAGTTGCATTTAGTTGAGAAAGAATAATACTTGCCATAATTTCCTCCAAGAAAACTTGTATTTTGTCAAGAGAATTTACGAATCAATAACAGATAGTAATCCTAAATGATTTGGTGAAAAATAGTAAGTAGTGTAGGGTGGGCAATGCCCACTCTACCTATAGTCCAAAAATCAAATAAGAGTCCTATCAATTGGTTTTTACTTTTTCATCCTGGATAGCTATATGGGCTTTGTAGTTGATTACAAAGCCGAGCAATTAGTAGCCGTGGGAATCATCATGACTGAAGGATTTAGCTATATACTTGATACTAGCGATCGCATATCCATCAACTAGGAATTCCAAGTATTTAACACCAAAATCACCATAGGCACTAAAACCACTCGCATCGCTACCACCACCATGAACTGATACAGAAGCTGCATCATTCAATTCATTCAAATAGCTTTCGGAATCTTGAAATAATTCAGAACCAGTTACATTTAGTTGAGAAAGAGTAATACTTGCCATGATTTCCTCCAAGAAAACTTGTATTTTGTCAAGAGAATTTGCGAGTCAGTTAAGTTTGTATTTCCTTAACTGTTCCTACTATTTTTATTCAGGAAAACTAGAAAAATCAAGGCTTTTAACCCAGTCAAAAAGACACAAATATCTGAATTATGTCTTTTATTAAAAGTGTAAATTCTTAGTTTAAATTAATTAACTCAATAAAAAATCGTGGATATTCAGGTTAATAGATCTGAATATCCACGAAAGTAACTTAAATATTTAAGAGGATGTTTGCAAAGTATACCCCCCTTAATCCCCCCTTATCAAGGGGGGAAACCAGAAAATCAAGTCCCCTCCCCTTTATAAGGGGAGGGTTAGGGTGGGGTAAAAACAGCATAGCTTAAAAATTGAACTTGTTTCCCAAACCATCTGTTGTTTCTTTGAGGCTGACTTTCCACTTATCAAGAGTATTGTCTAATTCTTTGAAAAGTGTAGAAAAATCAGTGGTATTAGTTGTTTCTGGAGTTTTTCTGTCTTTTCTCATCGTGTAACCACCTTTAAGCGTCTTCATTTCCCAAGGTGTTAGTTCATCCAGAATCGGTTCTGCAATCCTCAGATCTAATTCAGAAATTGTAATTCTCATTATTGATTCACCTCCTTGAATACTCCACTTGCATGGAATCAAGCTATAAATTTATCCTGCTCTTATATTTTGGAATAGTATCTGCTCAAGTCCATGATTTTTAAATTAAGTTCTTAGACAGAATTAATAGTATTTTGTCTATCAAAACAAAAAAGCAAAGGAAGTTTCATGAGACTAACTTCCCTTGCCTTATTGCACTATATGAATTAAAAACTATAAACCTCTATCAAAAGGTTGAAGTTTTTAGCTTTAGTCATTAACCAACAAATGCTAACCGAGGTGCAACTTCTGTAGAACGAGCTACACCTTTGAGGTAAGCTAAAACGGTATCAGCATCAGAAACTTCAAAAGGATCGTCACCATAGTTATCTGCAAAACCAGATTCAATGAACATCTTTTCAATTTCGCAGTTATTGACAACCATTGCATAACGCCAAGAACGCATACCAAAACCGATGTTAGATTTATCAACTAACATTCCCATTTTGCGGCTAAATTCTCCACTACCATCTGGTAACAAGAAAACATTTTTAGCACCTTGTTGTTTGCCCCATTGGAACATCACAAATGCGTCATTAACAGACAAACAAATGATTTGATCTACACCTTGTGCTTTGAATTCTGCAAATAATTCTTCGTAGCGAGGTAAATGGGTAGAAGAACAGGTAGGAGTGAATGCACCAGGAAGAGCAAATAATACTACTTTCTTACCAGCAAAAATTTCTTGTGTGGTTAAATCTTTCCAGGTGTAAGGATTGGGTCCACCTATAGATTCATCCCGAACACGAGTCTTGAATACTACATTTGGAACGTGAGTAATAGCAGTCATAAATACCTCTTTTTTCGATGGAAGATTTTAACTCGTGTTGCTGCTTTTGCTTAGAGACTTCCAATTAAAGAAATATCCAAAATTTCTTGTGGTGCGGGCATCTGGTCCCCTAATAATACAGGGACGGGCAAGATGCCCATCCCACAAAATTGGATAATCTTTTTTGTAGAGTTCTCTTAGGGCATCAGTAGCTTGATCACATAAATCAGAATAATTCTGATTTAGGAATTAGTCAATAGTCATAAATACTTATTTTATCATGTATTTATTAAAAAATTTTAGTTATGAGAAGAGAACAGTTATAATAGAAGTCTATATCTTTATATAGTTAAGTAAATCCTATGCAGCAAAAAGCTAATGATATTGTCAAAACCCTGAAAGATAGAGGGTTGCGAGTCACTCCCCAGAGATTTGGAGTTTATGCAAATCTATTAGCAAGGGAAGATCACCCTACAGTTGATCAAATTTTGCGAGACTTGAATCAGGAAGCACCTACATCCTCCCAAGCTACGGTGTATGCGGCACTTCAGGCACTGCGAGAAGTGGGTTTGGTGCGAGAAGTGCTATTACAAGAGGGGATATCCCGTTATGATGCCAATGTTGCCCCCCATCATCATTTTCGCTGTAACTGCTGTGGTGCAATTGAAGATATCAACTGGAATGTTTTCCCTGATATTGATATCAGTCAACTGCGGGAGGGGTTAAAGGTAGAACGGTATGAGGTGACAGTTGAGGGGACTTGTGATGCTTGTGGCTAAGAATAGTGTCATTGATGGTATAAAATGTGGGATTTATTTCTTTGATAAATCAATATCCGAAAAATCAAACCTTAACCTCAGATCCTGATTCTGACTTCTGAAAAAAATTGTGCATCTTCTTATTGGGAAATGAGGCACTCATTCTTGATATAATAATTAACTAGAATTGTATAGGAGTAAACAATGTACGACAGCGATAAACGTAAATTATTATCAGCATTGTGTCATGGAGCAATTTTTTTCAGTACCACAATTGTCTCCATTGGTTTACCCATAGCCATACTATTTGTATCAGATGATCCTGTCGTTAAAGACAATGCCAAAGAATCTATCAATTTCCATTTTAATGTTTGGTTATATGGAGCAATTCTGGGAGCGTTGTTTTTTCTGACTGGTTGGTTAGTTTTACCCCTAATCATCTTGTTACCACTGGCCGGTTTAGGATATATCATCCACTGGGGATTAACTATTTGGGCGCTTATAGGCGTTTTTAGCGAGCCTAATCAACCTTGCCGTTATCCGTTTATTTTCCGAGTTTTTTAGATCAAATCAGCAAAAATATGGTAGTTTAATTAATTATAGACCTGTGATTAAACAACTTATCAAAATTAATTCCATGATTTTTTAAGATTGTTTTTTACAAATTTGTTACAAGCAACTGTCTATCCAGTTGTAAAATATAAAATTGCCCCACAGCTTCATCAACAGTAGGGCAAAAGACAGTTAAAGCACTGTTTCTAGTTTGTCTGAATAGAGCAAGTTAAAAACTAGCTTTTGTGACGCTTTGTTCTGTGTCTATTGTATTGTTTTGTCTGAACAAAATTTATGTTTCCTATACATCGTCCTCGTCGTCTGCGTAGCCATACCCAATTACGCCGTATGGTACGTGAAACCGTTTTAACTACTAGCGATTTGATTTATCCATTGTTTGCTGTACCAGGATCAGGTATTGCCAAGGAAGTCAAATCTATGCCCGGTGTTTATCAACTTTCAGTAGATAAGATTGTTGAAGAAGCTAAAGAGGTATATGACTTAGGAATTCCGGCAATTATCCTCTTTGGAATTCCCGCAGATAAAGACATAGATGCTACAGGTGCTTGGCATGATTGTGGCATTGTTCAAAAAGCAGCAACCGCAGTTAAAAATGCAGTTCCTGATTTAATTGTCATGGCTGATACTTGTTTGTGTGAATATACAAGTCATGGTCATTGTGGTTATTTACAAACTGGTGATTTAACCGGAAGAGTTTTAAATGATCCAACTTTGGAATTATTAAAGAAAACCGCTGTTTCCCAAGCTCAAGCTGGTGCAGATATTATCGCACCTTCAGGAATGATGGATGGTTTTGTTCAAGCTATTCGCGCAGGTTTGGATGCAGCGGGATTTGAAGATATCCCCATTATGTCCTATGCTGCCAAATATGCTTCGGCTTATTATGGGCCATTTAGAGATGCTGCTGACTCAACACCGCAATTTGGGGATAGACGCACTTACCAAATGGACCCCGGTAACGCCCGCGAAGCCCTGAAGGAAATCGAATTGGATATTGCTGAAGGCGCTGATATGCTGATGGTAAAACCAGCTTTAGCATATATGGATATTATCTGGCGCGTTAAGGAAGCTACTAATTTACCTGTTGCAGCTTACAATGTATCCGGTGAGTATGCAATGGTTAAAGCTGCGGCTTTGAATGGTTGGATTGATGAGCAGCGCGTTGTTATGGAAACTTTAACTGGCTTTAAACGCGCTGGTGCTGATTTGATCTTAACTTACCACGCTAAAGATGCGGCTCGCTGGTTGTAATGAAAATATGATCTCACGCAAAGGCGCAAATATAAGTTTGAGTGCTTTTGTGTTTGGGCGTGAGATTTTTTGTATTTTATTATTTGCTAAATAAAATGTAGAGACGTTCCATGGAACGTCTCTACAAGGGTTTCAGATCACGCATATTTAATTTCTACCAGATGTCTAATTACTGTTCTGAAAATTAGCTCTCATTAAGACTGCTAATGGATAATTGTCTTTTGCCTCTTCCCTTTTGCTTCTTTGACAAAAGTAATATAAAATGCCCTGTGTTACCAGTAGGTTTCACTAGCATCAAAAATTTTTGATCAGAGTGAACATTAGTCCATTGGCCAGGTGTAAGATAAAATACAATGAATCCTATTAATTTAAATTGGAGTAAAATACTTGTTGCAGCGGTTTCTGTTGTGGCATTATCGCCAATATCTTCGGCATTAGCAGTATCTAAGCTGTCTTCCTCTGTTGCATCAAAATTTAGTCATTCCCCACAAACCCAACTTTTACTAGCTCAATCTGACGGTGAAGCAGTCACAATTCCAGTTACCAGTAATCTTGTACCGGAGAAGAAATCAGCATTCACTCTGGCTATATGGCAACCTGGAGGGACTATAAAAGAAGTGATTGCCCGTATTTCTACTAAGAGTAAATATGGCAATAAATACCGTCAAGAAAGATTTTTAGGTGATTATAAATATAAGATTAAACAAAAAGCTAAGTTTGTTAAGGGATTTAAATTAGGCGATCGCATTGTGATCCGTTTATATGATACTAAAAATCGCTTTATTGGTTACAGTGAATTTGTCTGTTTGCCGGAAAATACTGCCGTTAATTTGATTTTATCTGCCAATCCTAGCGAATATCAAGTAGTTCGCACCTTTTATGGTTTTGATGTTAACAATGATAGCATTGTTGATAATACTAATGCTTATGACTATTTTACGGAAGTTAATAATAAAAAAGTTACTTTCCTCAATAGTTCTGAAAAGATTAATATTGTTCAATATCAAGCCGCAGGATTTTCTAAAGTTACGAAAACTGGCGCTTATCCAACTTCTTTTAGTGAAGGTGATTTTGCTATAGTTGGTAAATCTATTAATGCTTTTGATGCTAAATTAGCCAAAGCCTTAACAGTTGCTCCTGGTAGTTTAGTTAAGTTAACACCAATTAATGAAAACTCTAGTTTTGAACTTGGTAAATTATTAAGTGAATATCGGCAAATAGCCGCAGCTAAAGGTATTCAGGTATCATTTTCTGATATTTCTCAAAAATATTGGGCTAGAGAATATATTTCTGAATTGGCAGCAATGGAAGTAATTGACGGATTTCCTGATGGTACTTTCCGTCCCAATGCACCAGTAACTCGTGCAGAATTAGCGGCACTCTTGCAAAAAATTTTTATCAAGAGTAAGGTTCGAGAAGTGCTTAATTTTAAAGATGTTTCTAGTAAATATTGGGCTTATGATGCTATTAGAGAAACTTATGAAATGGGCTTTTTTACTGTTCTCAATACTAAAAACTTTAACCCCACCCAAAAGCTTAACCGCATAGATGTTTTAATAACTTTAGCTAAAGGATTGAATTATAAATTTACGGGTTCAACAGAAAATATACTTTCAGTTTATAGTGACGCTTCTAGTATTAGAAGTGAACATCGAAAATTTATCGCTGCTTTAACAGAAAATAACGTCATTATCAACTATCCCAATAAGAAATTACTGAATCTTAAAAAAGTTGCTACTAGAGCAGATGTATGTGCATTACTATATAGAGCGATGGTGAGCGCTGGCGAAGTGGCAGATTTACCTGTAAAATAAAGTGGACAAATCAAATAACAAAATTTAAGATCGGGTAGGCATTCCTCACCCGAATTTAGACTCTTGTACTGTGGGAACTTAGACAAAATAGAAGAAAAAAAGGGGATTTTGCATTAATTATAAACTTGAAGTTTTGCCTATTACTGAAGGTAGATTTTGAAGCTGATTATACGGTGGCACAGCAATTTAGTGTCAGTGAAATTGATCGCACAGATGAAGGAAAAATAGCTGCTGAAGCTGCCACTGCGCCTAAATATGAAATCCCTGAACCGAAAGAGACAAAAACTGAAGTGCAGCTAACAGGTAATCCTGATGATTGCTTATAGAGATAAGTATTTGACAGAACTAAGTAATGGCTTGTTGTCTTCTAGTGACATACAGCACTTCCAGGTGTTATGAGGTACAAGAACCCCACCCCCAACCCCCTCCCCGCAAGCGATGAGGGGGCTAATATGTACCTCATAACAGCGGAAACCGCTGTATTATTTAGCTCTTTCTTTTGATGTAGTGATAAAACAAGCAGCATTAGCACAAAATTCAGTATTTGCTACTTTTGCAACGAAAAATGCAACTACTTTCATCAGTGAGGTTACAAAAATTCTAGAACTTTGTAATCTTATCCATTAAATGAGCGATTTGTCAAAAAGAAAGCATAAATTGAGTAAAAAACTTAACTTATAGTTAAAGTCACAAAAATGCTGCCGCTGCAAAGCTTTACTGATATTTTTAAAGTTTCTAATACTTTAATAAATACATAGCAACGAAAAATATAAATAAATCTTGTTTTTTTAGCAAAAAAAATGTTATATTTATTTATATAAAGCAACAAAGCTTAATAAATTCCAATTTGGAGTGCGAACCATGACTAATGCAACAAAAACATCTACTACCTCTGTAACAACTGACCGCAATGCGTGGCAATGGGGTTTTACACACGGAGCAGAAATTTGGAATGGCCGTTTAGCAATGTTTGGTTTTTTAGCAGCAGCTTTAATTGAAATATTTTCTGGTCAAGGTTTTCTCCACTTCTGGGGAATTCTGTAATTCTTCCATAACGTGATTTTGGATTAATTAAGATCCTGGTGGTTAATGATAACTGCCAGGTTATTTATTTGGGAATATTAAGGTATACTTGTACTAGTCCCAATAATCTCCAATAAATCAAGAATTTCATTCCCTGTAAATAATATTGTAAATATTAAACAACAGTTTTAGGTAACATTTTTCTCATTATTTTAAAAATATTTAATGTCATGAATAATCAACTTTTAAAAGAAAAATTACAAGCAACAATCAAAAAAATCAATCTAAAAATGATGGTTCTCCTATTACTAATTTAAAGCTTGATCAAACTTTAGTTGCAGAAATTGAACAATTGACAAGGGAACTAGAAAGTCTCAATCCTCATCCTCAACCTCTTATCCATGCTACAGCTTTGTTAGAGGGAGCTTGGCAATTACAATACTCTACAGCTAGAGAAATTCGCTCTTTAGATTCTCTACCAATGGGGTTACAAATAGGTAAGGTTTATCAAGCAATTAATATTGCCGATAAACTATTTTTTAATGTAGCTCAAGTTCAACATCCTCTGGGTTTAATATCAGGATATGTGAAAGTAACAGCTAGTTTTGAACCTGCTATAGATACATCAAATTTAGCAGATAAGCGCATCAATGTTTATTTTGATAAACGGTATTTAGCCATTGAAAAAATCATAGGTATTAACACCCCTCAATTAAATCCATTTAAAGTTATAGTCGCTAATAATCCTCAAGGGAGAATTGCCACTCTCGATATTACTTATTTAGATGAAACTTTAAGAATTGGCCGTGGGGGAGATGAAAGTTTATTTATTCTCAATAAAGTCAATGATTTACCTAACTTAGCCTCTTAAATCCACGTTCTGACTTCAAAAAGATATAGCTACAGTTTTTCCCTTGCGGGGTATCTCTACTCCATTTAGGTAAGTTTTCTTTGACTTATCTATGGTGTTAATCTTCTGATTGCTGTACTTATTATCTGCACCTTTAGTTTGTTTTTTGGGCTGATTCATAATCTCAGTAATATCGTTTATGTAAGTATCTGAATAACTCTGTAATGATGGGCAATAACCACCAAATAAAGTCTCTGCTTGTACGGGAGTTATCTCTTGCAAAAATAAACTGATATCAATCTGATGACTATTGGAATCTATTATTTTATCCATTGTTTTAATGAAAATGATAAATATGTCTATAGGACTAATATTTGATCTTTGAAGTAGGGTGGGCAATGCCCACCAAAACAAACTATGGTGGGCATTGCCCACCCTACTTAAGATTTTTAAATATCATTTATGATTCCTATAGGTTACATATTGGCAAAAATTCTGATAATTTTAATCTATCTATAGAACTAATATTTGATCTATACCTAGGGTGGATATTGTTTACCAGAGAAGGGTTTTGGTGGGCAATGCCCACCCTACTTAAAATTTTTCAAATATCATTTAGAGGAATCCACAAAAAAGATGATTCAATCTTGTGGGATATTTTTTTATTTGCGAATAGATAAACTACTTGATGATTGCGTCCGCATTTTTCTAGTTTCTTCCAGAATTTTGTCTATATCCTCTTGAGATAAACGCTGAATGTAGTTGATTTTGACTTCTTCTAAAAAGTCATTTAGCAAACTTTGAATTTCTGCCAACACTTGTTTTTGCTGAATTTCTGAAGTTAATGAAGTTGTAAATTTTTCTATTAGCTTATTAGAAAGTTTTGCCGCAACAGGATCTTTAATGGTACTAGCTAAAGCAGCATAGATATTATTAGTAATTTGGGTGGCTAGTTGTTCACTAATTTGTGTTTGGGCTTTACCTAATCCTGGTAGCATGAGAATGTTATTATAGCCTGGTAACTGCTGACAAGCCATTTCAATACTATGGCACAAGATCGCATTTACTTCTGGTTGAATTTTTGGTAATACTTGATTAACAAGGGTTTTAATTAACAATCCAGTAATTGCTTCTATTTCATTGATATTATTAATATCTATATAAGAACGCACATTCTCTGACTGTAATAACCAACGGGTCATCTCACCTCGTTGAATTGAACCTTGAACTTGGTTAATTACTTGTACTATGACAATTTCTGTAATTTCTTCCGCAAAATTGGCAAGAAGACCTTGATGAATTTGCCTTCTAATTACATGAAAATCAATTAATTTTGCTTGATCAAGTCGCACTGTCACTGGAATGACTCGTAACCATTGCCAAATTGGTATTAGCAATAATAGATCATACCATCGCCAGAGAACAGCTTCTAACCAACTTAAATGGCTATATCTACGTTTGATTAAGAAAGTCCGTCCTAATAATTCTGTAGCAAATAGAATTACAAAGGGTAAATCAATTATCCAAAAATTATTGAGAAATCCCCCATTTTCATCAATTTTACGATAATAGTTGATGGCAATTCCAGGGCGAATTTTTTGGTTAAAAAAATCTATTTCTTGATTCCAACCATTTTTAGATAAATACTCCTGACTCCAAAAAGTATTAAATGCAGCTTTGGCAGATTTTTGTCTGACGTGTTCCCGCATTCGGTTTTTGATTTTTTCTAGAGTTCCACTCTTTCCCGCACTGGCAAAAGGATTAGTTTCAATCATTTCTTGGCTAAGAAAACGAATGTCTGCCAATTTAGCTTTGACTTGAGATGAGACTAAGCCAGTTTGAATTACCTGTTTTTCTAATCCAGCTACTGCTTCTAAATACTTTTTTGTGTCCCGATGAGGTTCAATTCCTTTGATTGGATCATATAAGTGAGTAATTGCCGAAACTCTGCGGAAGTAAAAATCTCGCCAAGGTACGTAACTTAAATCAAAGAAAACTAACACTAGGTTGACAGTGGCGGTAATTGCCATCACCCTCTCAAACCATAATTTTTTTGGCTGGGAAGTTTTTAATTTATTCATGATTCTTTATATATAATAGAGCGAGTGTTTATGAACTACAGTAGCATTAGTTTAAAAGCCAGTTTCATAGATATTAAGGATTGACTAAATATTGCTAATTTTTCGGATAACAATCAAGGTAAATTTGATAAGATGTGCCTGATAAATATCATGAGTACACTAATTTTAAACCCATAGATGTATTACATTAGCGACATTGCCTTTTTCCAAGTCAAGTTATGATGTACGAGAAACCCAGCATATAACCTGAGATTTGGCATGAAAATAGCAGTTTTCAGTACAAAAAGTTACGATAGACAGTTTTTAGAAGCTGCAAATTCTCTAACTGAACATGAATTGGTATTCTTTGAACCCCGTCTCAATCAGGATACTGCTATCTTAGCCGCCGGATTTCTCTGTATTTGTGTATTTGTTCATGATCAAGTTGATACAGCAACTTTAGAAATTCTGGCTGCTGGGGGAACTCGTTTGATTGCTTTGCGTTGTGCAGGGTTTAATAATGTAGACTTAGCAACCGCAGCCAAGTTAGGAATTACCATTGTCCGCGTCCCAGCTTATTCACCCTATGGCGTAGCAGAACACGCGGTAGGCTTAATTTTAAGCCTGAATCGCAAAATCCACCGCGCTTATAATCGTGTACGAGAAGGTAATTTTTCTCTGAATGGACTTTTAGGATTTAACTTGTATCAGCGGACAGTGGGCATTATTGGTACAGGTAAAATTGGGCTAATTTTAGGACAGATAATGAAAGGCTTTGGCTGTAATCTGCTGGCCTATGATGTTTATCGTAATCCAGAATTAGAAGCTTTAGGTGGAAAGTATGTGGACTTACCTGAACTTTTTGCCAATGCTGATATTATCTCTCTTCATTGTCCCCTCATTCCGGAAACTCATCATTTAATTAATAGCGAAGCGATCGCTCAAATGAAACCAGGCATAATGATTATTAACACTAGTCGTGGTGCATTGATTGACACCCAAGCAGTAATTGAAGGGTTAAAGTCGGGGCAAATTGGTTATCTGGGCGTGGATGTTTACGAACAAGAATCGGAATTATTTTTTGAAGATTTGTCTGAAGAAATCATTCAAGATGATATTTTTCAACATTTGACAACTTTCCCTAATGTTCTTATTACTGGACATCAAGCTTTTTTTACAAAAGAGGCTTTGCAGAATATTGCTGATACTACTTTTGCTAATATAGCTGACATTGAAAAAGGTCGTACCTGTGCTAATGAAATCCGTTATCAACCAGAAACGGCTTTAGCGGGGTAATTTTTCATATTAGACATCTGGTAAAAATTAAATATGCGTGACCCGTAACCCTTGTAGAGACGTTCCATGGAACGTCTCTACATTCTTTTTTACCAGATATCTATTGATTAATAATCAATATGAGTCAGATTAATCAAAATTTATGAATGATCGCAAAAACTGTGATTAAAGAAACTTAAAATCCACTTGTGATACTCTTGATTCTACTGGTTTACTTCCAAGGATTTTTTATTATGTGGTGTAGTTTCGACAAATCTAGAATAACAATAGCTTTAACCTGTATAGTAGCAGCTAGTATTGTGAGTTCGGACATAGCTTTTGCTGCCCGTCAGCGCAACTATAACCCAGAGGAATTCCGATCTGTGTTACGGGGGTTGGGGTATAACGTTAAAGTCACAAAAGATCCTCTAACTGATGAGGAAACTAAAAAGGCTATCACTCAATTTCAAACAGGCTACAAGCTAAAGGTGGATGGGAAAGTAGGTCCCCAAACCCAAAATCAAGCCGCAATGATTGTCCAAATTTTACAAGCTAATTTGAATACTGTACTCAAACCAAAAACTCAACTTCCCCGTAATCAATTCTATAGTCCTCAGACGGAAGAGTTAGTAAAGGAGTACCAGAAAAAACATCAACTCCCAGAAACTGGTATTGCTGATTTACAACTTCGTCAAAGACTAAATGAAGAAGTTAAAACTATCATTAGTACCCCGGTAACTAACCCAACTCCTACAGCTAAACCAACGGCTAAACCTACAGCCACACCAACGGCTAAACCTACAGTTACACCAACGGCTAAACCTAAAGTCACACCTACAGCTAAACCTACAGCCACACCTACGGCTAAACCTAAAGTCACACCTACAGCTAAACCTACAGCCACACCCGAAAAGTAAAGTGAAGAATTAGGAAGTAGGAATGACAGGCTACTCAGCCTGTCGTATATTTACTTAACCTCAAATACAATTTAGCTTTTCAATTTTAAAGCTTCTGTTGCTGACATTCCTTCACCTTGAGTACCGAAATACCATAAAGCTGCACTGGCTTCGGCACGAGTTACAGGTTTTTTAGGTTGAAATAAGGTTGTATAGCCAAAAACTCGGCGAATATTCGATTGTTCAGCATTTTGGAAGTCAGCCAAAACTGCTCTTAAAGCTTTGGGTTCAATGCTACCTGCATCTTGAAAACCCCAAGTTTGTTTAACGGCTTCTAAATTAGCAGCAGGTAAGGCTTGACGGGTATCTAAAGGAATTTTCCACAAAAGTAATTGTTCTCTGGTTAAGGGTGCATCAGGACGAAATAAAACCGTTGTGGTATCTCCAGACAAAGCACTGGGAATTAAACCAGCTTCGGCTAATCCCTGAATAACTGGAAAATCAGGATCTTGGGTTAAGATATCTCTAAAAGCTGGTTGGGTGCTAGTAGCTGCTAACCGAATTTTTTTGGCTGGATTGTTAGCATACATGGCATTATTCGCCGCGACTAACCAGCGAGCATATTCTCGACGAGTGATAATTTTATCAGGTAAAAATTCGTTATTTGTTTTGGGTTCGATAGATAAAACACCTAATGCTGCTAAATCTTGAATGTGCGATCGCCATTCTGGAGGTGCTTTTTGAATATCAGTAAATTCCTGTGCTGCTAAAGTCTCAGGTTGGCTAGTTGGCTGGGTTGTTATGTTGGGACTATTAGTATTAGGTAAAACTGGACCAATAAATTCAGAATTATTGGATGAGGTAACTGGATTAGTATCTGTGGTTTGAGGATTAGACGAATATTCAATTACTAATTTAGTTGCTGTTTGTGGTTGATTGGGTGCAGCTTTCGTAACTGTTTGTGGTTTAATTGTGAGGTTGATGAGTAAATCATTGCGTCGGGCTGAAAAAGTCCCCTCTACATCATCTTGAGGCTGTTGGACAATCTGCCAGTTTTTAGCCTGGAATTGTTGACGATAAAAGCTGGTAATGAGATTACTAGGATCTGCGCTTTGCCAACGAATTGATATTTTATTATCAGAATTAGCTGGTATAACTTCCTCTAGTGTGGCATTAGGATAAATAGGGATATCTGCGGGAAAATCAACAGGTAACTTAATTGTTGATGTGTTGGGGTTGGGTGTTACTTGCTGACTCTGAGGTTTGCCAAAAGGAACAGGATTATTTTGCAACTGAGGATCAGCAGCTAATGATTGTTGGAGGTTTTTAGCGGATTGACTATTGGTACAAGCTGTTAAGGAAGATAGTAAAACAGCAAAACTCAGGAATACAGCCGGACGGTTACGAAAAAACACAAAGAAATCACAAATTGATTTTCAATTCCTACACTAGCATTTTTGGGGCTTGATGACTGGGGAAATTCTATTGAGTTAAGTTCAGATTTTGCCTATAATGATTTTCTATAAAAGCGAATAGAATTCGCGTCTACACAAACAAAGTCCACCTGCGTGGACTAACGAAAATTCAACTTTTTAAACCCACGGAGGTGGGTTTTGCCTGTGTAGACGCGGTTTCTAACCGCCCTTTTAGCTCATATAGAATGAAAATATGACTTCCCAAGATTTTCAATATCAATTTGGTGGTAGTCTTCCTCCTCATGCACCCACTTATGTCACCCGCAAAGCTGATAATGATCTATATCAGGCTGTAAAAGCGGGAGAGTTTTGTTTTGTTCTCAACTCTCGACAAATGGGAAAGTCAAGTTTGCGTGTCCGCACAACGGAAAGATTGAAAGCGGAAAAAATTGCTTGTGTAGCTATAGATTTAACTGCCATTGGCACATCTGGATTAAGTTCTGAACAGTGGTATGCGGGAATTATTAATACTATTGCTGAAAGTTTAAATTTAGGTGAGCAATTTAATTTAGATCAATTATGGGAAGAGAATAAACGATTTTCTGATGTGCAGATTTTTGGTAAGTTTATTGATAATTTATTAAAATTAATTCCTACACAAATAGTTATTTTTATTGATGAAATTGATAGTATTCTCAGTTTGAATTTTCCCGTTGATGATTTTTTTGCTTTAATTCGCGCCTTTTTTAATCTTAGAGTTGACAATTCTGAATATAACCGTATTACTTTTGTATTGTTGGGAGTTGCCACACCTTCAGAATTAATTCAAGATAAAAAACGGACTCCTTTTAATATTGGTAAAGGTATAGAATTAACGGGATTTGAATTTATAGAAGCTATACCTTTAATTAAGGGATTTTCTCACCAAACGAATAACCCAGAAGCGGTATTAAAAGCGGTTTTAGATTGGACGGGAGGACAGCCATTCTTAACTCAGAAAATTTGTAATTTCATTTGTGAATCTAAAGATGAAATTCCGATGGGAGAAGAAGCTAATTTTGTAGAGAATTTAGTTAAAATTTCAGAAATTGTCTGAATCAGGATGTCCAGGATTTAAGGATTTACAGGATGAAAACATATAGCACTTTGTGTAATGCTTAGGCACAAGCTTTGAAAATATCAACTAGAAAATAAGATATGATTTGTGTCAAATAGTATTGCAAAGTGCTGTAAATTTCATCTTTCAAATCAACTGATTAAGATTCTCCAGCTAATCTGAGAACATCATTAATAATATTATCTGTCAACCACATTCCTTGTTGCCGTAGCATTGTAATAACAGCAGCAACAGAGGACAAATAACCAAGTTTTTTCGCTTTTACTAAAACCCCAAGAGTTCCTGTATATTTTAATTTATATATATTAGCCATTCGTCTAGCTAATTGGTCATCAAAAATCAATAAACTGCCAGGATTTTCCAATCCTAAAGCTAAAACTTCCGCTTCTCCTTGTCCTAAATCTATAACAGCAGGAATTAAGCTGATTGATTTTACTGGAGTAATGGAAATCCATTCAATAGCATTAATATCTGGTACATTAATTCCTTGATTTTTGCCAACTGCTAATTCTTGTATTACCGCAGGAGGAGTGAAAATTCTACTATACAAGTTTTGCAGTAATTCTAAACAGCCAACTTGATGCAGATACAATAGAGGAGAAGTATTAACAACAACTAGAGAATTAGGCATTGTTAACATCTTGTTCTAACTGTTGAGAAGTTAAAGAAAAAGGTGAAACTTGATAACGTCCCAAAGCCATTAAAAATTCTACCCGTGACATTCCTGCTAATTGTGCTGCTCTTCCTGATGACAGTTTACCAAGTTCAAACAGTTTGACTGCTGCTAAAATTGATATTTCCCTAGATAAACTTTCTGGGGTTTCTTTGAGACTAATTAAAACTTCTTCAGGGATTTCTAAGGATATACTACTCATAGTTTTATAGTTAGTTAATAGGTTTCAGGTTAGCTTTGTAATATATAGTTTAGTTACCGACCTCGTGCTTTAATTGAAGTTATGAGAGTAGATAAATTATTTCCATCGTATTCTGTGTATTCACCATTTTGGAGTTGTTGAATACCTGCGGCTATATCCTGTTTTAAGGATTCAATATTTTGTGTTTTCTGTTTTTCAGTTAGTCGAGAGTGTTGAATTTTTTCTACTAAAATTTGATATTCTTCTTGAGAAAGTGAAAGGATAATTTGAGTGAGAGAGTCAAGAAGTCGTGTATTGATTGTAGTAATGGATTGGTTCATAAGGCAATAATGTTAAGAATTAGGTAGCTAGTATTTCCTGTTCTTAGCTCATTTCTGATAACAGCAATTAAAGCATAAGCCACAAGCATCTAAAATAATATTCATCTTGCTAATTTTCCAAAGCAATCTCTACCTGTTTCCTATCTGCGAAATCATCGCTACTTGTTGCCAGGTTAGAATACTTCCCTCGTAATGAATGAATTATAACTTGCTTAGTTTCCTCTTCTCTTCTCTTGCGAAGTATTTCAAATAGAAAATCTTGATCTTCTTTTGATAAACTTGCTAATGAATTAATAATTTCTTGCAACGTTATCATAAAAGCTCTAACAGTTTAATCATTGTCAAATTATAACACAATCTACCAGTTTCAAGCTTTCTGTTATTCCACTTTAGCAACAATCATTGGTTTTGTTGGGTTTCGTTCCATTGCTCCGCAACGCTAACGCAAACAACCCAACCTACTGATCAGTAATGTAAATGATACCGAAAATAGTATATAATTCATTACTGATACACTACTTGCCTCTATACTATGGCTTTTGACTTCCTTGGTAACTTATTTCGTAAAACCCCAAAATTTGAAACCTCCAAACCCTCAGAGATAACAGGTTTAATTAAAATATCAGTGATATTCCAATTCAAATAGATTCAGATCAATCCTTTAAATTAAAAAGCTTAGGATTAATTGAATTTAAGGGGAATGAAGTTAAATGTTTATGTAATTTATATCGGCTTTATTTTCAAGAACATCTATAGCGGTTATAGCGGTTCCCAGTTGAGTGAGATACAAAAACCCCGCCCCCAACCCCTCCCCGCTCTTCGAGAGGGGGCTATGATGTATCTCATTGAGGCGAAACCGCTATATCCGTTTAATAGGACTCCACAAAGAAGATGAACTGCTTAAAAAAGCACCAGTTTTCTCTGTGACGCTTGAGCAAACGCTATCTAATCTTGTGGGATGGGCATCTTGCCCGTCCTGATATTATTAGCAGGTAGTTGGTAGTTTTTCATCAAATTTTTCTCAGGGCTGTAATTCCTGAGCTAGAAGCCTAGTAGCTGTAAAATTAAAAGCAAATGGCAGCAAAATTCCCGAAAAAATTCGTCTTATGTTAAAAAACTAGGTCGGATTAGAGTAGGAACAATCTAAAATAGATATTAAATTAGAAAAACAACGTCATCCCATTTTACTTTCTGTAAAGCGTCCCCAGGTTGTTACCAGTGCTGAAACAAGATGTCATGCAAGTTTCCCAGGATCAGCCGATCTATTCTGAGGCTCCACTCCAACTACTGTTGTTTGTTGATGGACGGCCTCAGTCTCGTCAACAAGTGCAGCAAATTCGCGCTTACTTGAAAGAATTAGAGGCTGGGTATAGTTTCGAACTACAAATTATTGATGTTGGTGAACAACCCTATTTAGCGGAACATTTTAAGTTAATAGCAACCCCTGCTTTAGTTAAAATTCATCCACAACCCCAACAGACTATTGCTGGTACTAATATTATTCCGCAATTAAAAATCTGGTGGCCACGTTGGCAAACTTCTGTGGATACTTTTTTAAGTTTACAGGAAGACTCTCCACAACTTATGGATGAAAAGAGTCAGGTAATATTGCCTAAATCTACCATTCATTCTGTAACAACTTCGGCAGAGACGATTCAACTATCAGATGAAATTTTTCGGTTAAAGCAGGAAAAGGAGAAACTTCAAGAACAGCTACAATTCAAAGACCGAGTAATTGCGATTTTGGCACATGATCTTCGCAATCCACTGACGGCTGCGGCGATCGCTATTGAAACTCTGCAATCTACTTATAATCCAGACACAGGGGAATTTACACGCCTAAAACCAGGACTGGCTATACATTTATTAAAACAAGCTCGAACACAAACACGGATCATTGATCGGATGATTGCTGATTTGTTACAAGTCGGTCGGGGTGATGATACACAGTTACCTATTGTCCCCCAGAAGTTACAGTTGGGAGAACTTTGTTTACAGGTATTAGAGGAATTGAGCGATCGCTATATTGCCAAATCCCAAACAGTGGAAACAGATATTCCCCAAGATTTACCCTATGTATATGCTGATCCTGAACGAATTCGCCAAGTGTTAGTTAATCTTTTAGATAACGCTATCAAATATACACCTGCTGGTGGCATTATTACTGTAGCGGGACTACATCGGACTACGCAAAAAGTGCAATTTAGTGTTGGAGATACAGGTCCAGGTATTCCTGAAGAAAACCGCGATCGCATTTTTGAAAATCTTTTCCGTCTCCAACGTGATCAAGGCACAGATGGCTATGGAATTGGTCTTTGTTTATGTCAACGCATTATCCGCGCCCATTACGGTCAAATTTGGGTAGATTCATCTCCCCACGGTGGTGCATGGTTTCATTTTACAATGCCAGTATATCCATCGTAGGGAACAGGGAACAGGGAACAGACGAATAAATTATCCCCAATTACTAATTATGCCAAATCCATTAATGTATCAACAGGACGATTTTGTTGTTTTGGAAACCAATCAACCAGAACAATTTCTGACAGCGGCTGAATTGTTAACAAAGCTGGAGAAAACTTTATCACAAATAGCTCATGATGATTTACCACTAGATGTGCAAAAATTGAATTCAGTCAGCGAACAGGCACAATATTTGCTTGATACAAGTTGTAATTTAGATGTGGGTCCAGGAGAATATTTACAGTGGTATGCGGTTCGTTTAGAAAAATAAGATTATTTGCTCACAGGATTGGCAAGAATATTGTTCACGTTTACGTTTGTTCAGATTCAAAGGTAATACGCTCAGAATGATATGCAGGTGGCTCAACATGAATTAAAATCCTGACTGGATGAAAACGTTGTTCCAATTGTTTTTCGACTTCTTCTGTAATATTGTGAGCAGTCTCTACATCTGGTGCATCAACTATTAAGTGCATTTCTATAAATACTTGACGGCCGATGACACCACGGGAAGCGATATCATGACAGTTAAGGACACCTGGTACGGAAACTGCGATCGCATGAATGGTTTCTGGAGCGATCGCCATTTGATCCACAAGCCAAGGTAAATTTTCGGTTAAAACTGACCAACCACTCCAAAATACTAGTAAAGCTACGGGGAAAGCCAGTAACACATCTAACCACTGATAACCTAGCCAAACGCCTATCAAGCCACCGATAACGGAGATTGTCACCCAGACATCACTCATGGTATGTGTAGCATCAGCGACCAGAATAGAACTACCTACCCGTCTCCCCACATTACGTTCATAAAACGCGACAAAAATATTTACTCCCAACACAATTAGTAATAACCACAACTCTGGAGGTGATACTCTCACAGGTTCACCACCACCTTTGAGAATTCTTTCCACTGCACCTTGAACAATTTCAAAACAGGCTATTCCTAAAAATGCAGCTATCCCCAAAGCCCCTACTGCTTCAAACTTATTATGTCCGTAAGGATGCTCCCGATCTGGTAATGGTGAAGAAAACTTAATTGCCACTAATCCTAAGACATTATTGGCGCTATCCGTAACACTATGTAGAGCATCGGCCAGCAAACTTAAAGAACCTGTCCAATGACCCACCAGGGCTTTTAATCCCATTACAAATACGTTAAGTAGTAGGGTGATAATTAAGACTCTTCTTACTTCAGTGCGGTTATCGTAAGTCATAATATTTATAATTGTGATTTTGAAAAAAAGGAATAGAGAATTTATTTTCTTTAACTCTTACTGTACAACAGTAGGTATTTATTTCTTTTGAATCAATATATAGGAAATATGTAAAAAATTGCTAATTAAGAATTAATCTCTTTTATAATTAAATTCACTTGATGGTAAAAAGTTGTAGGTTGGGTTGCACGATGTAAAACCCAACAAAGTCTAATTTGCTACTACAGAATTTGAAAAACTCTGGGCTGAATCTGTGGATATATTACCAGTTGATATTAAAAACATTACTAAAGACACTTATTTGAATACAGAAACAACTCCCTTTGAATTATTTAGAAAATGGTACGATTGCATTTTTAAAGACGGATAAAAAGTTTGAATTTTATTGGATAGATAGTAATAACCAACCCAAAGAAATTACACCTTTAGCAGCATTTAAAATATTTGAAGCTGAGAAAAATGAAAAAAATTGTGAATTGATTGCTAATCATCATGATCATGTGAATCAAGCTATTGAACATTTTGAACATAAGTTTGTACAATCACAAATAGATCCAGAAGCGTTAGGTAGTGTAGCCCAAAATGCTAAAAAATTCCTATCTCAAATTATTAATCATCCTAAAATCACGGAAAAACAAAGAGAAAATATTAAGAAAATTATCACTCTAATTGATATAGGAAAATACACTAATTTAACTACTGATGTTGACAAGTTGCAAAAGAAAAAGTTAAAATTAGACACTGTTATTTTAGAACTTGATAAAATTGCTGAAAAATATAGTGTAGATTCATCCAATGTCCAAAAAGGAGAAAAAAGAAAGGTTGAAAAGCCAGTATTAATTATTTCTGAATCTTTTATGTAATAATATTACCCCTTTCCTAATATGGTAACAATACAACTAAGGCAATTAAGCGTACCACCAGGACATAGAATCATATTACACAATATTTCTTGGCAGGAATTTGAAGAAATATTAACAGAATTAGGAGAAAATCGTGCTGGTAGATTAGCTTATTATCAGGGGAATTTAGAAATTAAAATGCCGTTACCTAAGCATGAAGTAGCGAAAGTTATTATTGGAGATTTGGTTAAAATAATTCTAGAGGAATTAGAAATTGATTGTGAATGTTTTGGTTCAACCACTTTTAAACGTCAAGATATGAATAGTGGAATAGAACCAGATGATTCATTTTATATTAAAAATCATGTACAGATGATTGGTAAGGAAAAAATAGATTTAAATATTGATCCTCCTCCTGATTTAGTCATAGAAATTGATGTTACTTCCAAAATACAATTAGATGCTTATTTAGCTTTAGCAGTTCCCGAAGTATGGCGATATGAAAATGATAAATTACAGATTAATCTTTTGCAAGAAGGTAAATATATAGAATCAAAAGTTAGTCCTAATTTTCCTAATTTACCAATTGCAGAAATAATTCCCCAATTTGTTGAAGAAAGTCGGATTCTTGGGAGAAGTCCTACTTTGAAGAAGTTTCGACAGTGGGTAAAACAGCAATAACCTATATCGTAATCTCATTAACGCTAGTTACCACTCGGTAATCTACTCCTAATGCTTGATTAAAATGCTTTTCACCACAAAGAATTTTACGGCGTTCGTCGGGGCGCAATTCATCTAAGTTTGTTGTACCTTTTGTCTCACGAATCAGGTAAAGAAGCGGTTTCCCTACTACTTCTCCATGTTCGTCTCTATCTTCCATAATAACCGCCCAATCTGGATTATATTCCCCTACAGGTGTAGGTACAGTAAACCAATTAGGAAGTTTGACAAATAGTTTTACATCATCTCGTTGTTCTAAATCTGCAACAAATTTACCTTCAATACTATCTCGTATATTTTCGGCTTGACTATCAACAATCACATGATCATAAAGTGAACGATTTGCCGGAATTAGATATTCTTGCCAAGTTTCAATCTCATCTTGAAACTGAGTCATTTCATACCAATTATCTATTTTTTCGTATTGAATCCCATTTACTAAATGATCTGCTAGCTTATTTTTAATAATTTGTACTGCTACTGTAGCAAATTCATGAGGATTAGAAAGTACACTTTTTTGATTATTCAATCGTTTTAATATTGTTAATAAGGTATGACGAGTTAATGATACAGATGGAGTTGTGTTCTCCAACAAGTCTACCATGATAGTAATTACATTAGGTAAAGGTCGCTTTCTAGTTAACGTCATAGCTGTTTTACTGGTGGTAAGTTGTATAGTTTCTAATATATCTTCATTGCCTACCTCTACCCGTGCTTTAGTAATAGTAATCCGAGGAGGATTAATAGTTTTTGTATCTAATTCCTTAACTACTTCCTCAATCAGTTTTTCTGTATGAATTTGCACAGCATAACGAGTTTTATGTTTAATTTTCTCCCACAATTCTTGAAACTCTGGTTTTAATAAGTATTCTTTACGTAATTTAGCTACACCTTTTTCTCTAGCGTTAGGTGGTTTTGGTGGTACACCTTCTTTACCATACTCATCTTCAATTTCTTGTTGTAATGTTGCTACATATTTTTCATAACTTTCGTTAGCTATAACGGTTAAAATATTGATTCTCTCATCAAATATTCTTTCTCCTGTTTGATTTACAGCTAATCTCACACCCCGGCCAATTTCTTGACGTTTTTTAGTTTCTGATGTTGTTTGATTGAGGGTACAAATTTGAAAAACATTAGGATTATCCCAACCTTCTCTTAATGCAGAATGAGAAAATATAAAAGCTACAGGTTCATCTAAAGAAAGTAATCTCTCTTTATCCTTCATGATTAAGTTATAAGCTTCTTCGTCTTTTTTGGCTGTACCAGTTGTACTATCCTCAAAAACAGTTTCTCCTCCTTTTTTGCGCTTTTGGGCAAAATAAGCAGATTGGACTTGTTCAGGTGTCAATGATTCCCATTCTGGATATTTTACCTTTAACTCTTCAAATGCTTGCTTAAATAACTGACAGATAATACCATCTTGCCCAGTGTCAGTTTTATAATTAGCAACTTTATCTATAAAGAATAGTGAAATAACTTTGATACCTTGAGATTTGAGTCTTTTCTGTTTAAGAAAATGTTCTTTAATAGTGTAACGAATTTGTGCCTCAAAAATAGCTTCTTTATCAGTTCCCTTAGATTCACCTCTACTAATTTCTAAGTTATTGGTAAAAAGCACTGTTTGAGAACCAGGATTAATTTCTTCTATTTCAAAATCTGCATATTCACTGCGGTTAGTTTTTTCAAATAGAGAATCTCCAGGCTTTACTGTAATTACCTTTTCTTTAACTGTACCATTTTTTTGTAATTGATGAACAGCAATTTTAGCAGTAATAGTTTTCTTTTGACTGGTAATGCTTTCTAACCGCAAGAAGACTTGATTAAAGTCATTTTCTTTAATCACTGAAGCAACTTCAATCCGTTTAACTAGACCTTGATTATAAGCAGCACAGGGGGTTAACCGATAAATTAAATTATAGGGGTTTTTGTGAGTTGCACTATAGCGAAGAATAAACAAAGGATGAAGAGATGCTAAAGCTGCAATACTTTTTTCACTCTCCATATTTTGCGGTTCATCTAAGATTAAAATAGGACGGGTTGATTGTACTAAATGCAATGGTGTTTCACCCATTAACCTATCTGTACTTTGACGAATAACATTAGCAGCTTTATTAAAAGCATCTATTGTCATCACCATAATTTCTAATCCATCAGAAAGTGCAAATTGACGCACTTGGGAAAGATTGACAGAATCGTAAATATAATAACGATAAGGTGGATTACTATAAAGTTCTCGAAAATGTCTTTCAGTTACTTTTAATGTTTTTAAAACTCCTTCTCGGATAGCAACGGAAGGAACAACTATAATGAATTTACGCAATCCGTAACGCTGAAATAATTGTAAAGCAGTGCGTAAATAAACATAAGTTTTACCTGTTCCTGTTTCCATTTCTACAGAAAAGTTAGGAAAGTAAATTGTTTTTTTACCTCTTATTGTTTCTATTGTTTCTTCAATATATTGAAGTGATTCATCAGGTAAAATATCATTTTTTTTCTGGACTGCTTGCAGATTTTCTAATAAATTTTCTGCGTCTAAATCCAGACGATTCATAACAGCAACAGAACCCCATTCTAAAATTAAACTCATGTCTAATTCTATGCGGGGTTGATCTTCTAATAAATTAGTAACTGCTTCAATAGCATCAGTTTGATATTCTTGGTTGGCATCAAATCTAAATTCCATCTCCTACTCCTTTTAAATAGTTTTTAGTCTACATTGCAGGACTAAATTCGCTGCTGTAGTGTCATCTATTGCCATATCGCGGCAAATTAATAAATCGTTTTTAGTTAATTTTAACGTTCTCGCTGTTTCAAAATGAAACTGATTATCAAGACTAATATAAAAATGCTGTCTTTTATCTTCATCAGTTACTTTGTAAATAGTAGCCGATTCAATTTCTGTAACTTCCTCAATGCGAGATGTCAAGCTATAACCTTGTTTGAGCATGACTTCATATCTTACATTTTCTGGTTCCCATCCATCAACTAAAGAATCATTAAATAGTTCTAATTGTTCTATATATGCTTCAGGTTCTGTCTCTGATGGTAATTCTTCCGCTTGACGATAATTCGATTTAGATAATTTTAAAACTTTGAAACCTAAATCTTCTGGAGTTTCCCGATTTTGCAATGGGAGTTTACCATTGTCGGAATTTTTTATTTTCTGAATACTGCGACGAATACGCTCTTTGGCAATTTCTGCAATTGACTTATATCCAGCTTTTTTAGCTTCGGATAAACTGCTTGTTAATTCTGGTAATTGAATACATATAAATTTCCTATTATTTTCATCTGAGTGATTTAGTTCCATTAATGCTTGTGCTGTTGAACATGAACCACCAAAGAAGTCTAACACGATATCCTCACCATTAGTAGTTCCTATAGAAATAAGATATTTGATTAAAGCTAATGGTTTGGGAAAGTCAAAAACTTTTTTATCGCTAAATAGTGATTTCAATTCTTTTGAACCATCGGCAGTTGTTCCTATATCTTTTAACCATGTTCGGAATGGCTTAAAACGTGGGTCTGTAGAACGTATTTTCTCATAAACCGTATACGTTCCATTAATCTTTTTGACAAACTCCGCATTACCTCTTTCAATTATTTCAAGCATTTTTTTCTTTCCTAAACGCCAACATCCTTCAACCCCATCATTACGAATAGGATACACATCCTCTCCATTTGGACCAGAAATGCTAAAATACATTGTTGGTCTATCTTCTCTTCGAGAATTTGATCCCCATTTATTTAGCTCACGTCCGCGTCGATAGAATCCTTGCTCATCTTCTTTATTTAATTCTTCTCCCTGAATTATTGTTCGTGAAATAAAATAGGAATGATTAGATTTTTTAAAACAAATTACATACTCTTGATCTTGAACAACTCCTTCGTTATCGTTACCTCCTCCTTTTTTTGACTGCCAGACGAACATTCCTACAAAATTCTCTTCTCCAAAAACTTCATTCATCAGCAACCGCAAATTATGAACTTCGTGATCATCAATACTCACGAAAATTACTCCATCTTCTCGTAACAATTGGCGTGCTAAAAAAAGACGGGGATACATCATAGACAACCAAGCAGAATGATACCGTCCACTGGTTTCAGGATTGCTAGTTTGTAAATTACCATCACTATCTTTTTGACCTGTTAATTCTAAATAGTTATCAAGAGGATCTGTATAATTATCTGGATAAATAAAATCATTTCCCGTATTGTAGGGAGGATCAATATAAATCATCTTTACTTGTCCAGAATAGGACTTGCGAAGTAACTTTAAAACTTCTAAATTATCACCTTCAATAAATAGGTTTTGAGTATTATCAAAATCTACTGATTCAGAACGTTCTGGTTTTAATGTTGCCTTACTGGATGTTTGTAACATCTGAATAGCTTCACGCTTACCAGCCCAAGTAAAAGAGTAACGTTCTGGCCGATCATCTGTATTTTTTCCTAAAGTTGCCTTTAATTTGGCAAAATCTATATTATCTTCTGTAAACACCTCTGGAAAAATGGCTTTAAGCTGTTCAATTTGTTCAGCTTTGATATCACCAGAAGTTATTTCTACCTTTTCTACATCTTTTTTGTTCATTGACTGTGGGTACTTGTATGTTATAAACTTTACTTAAAAGTTAGATTCTCTAATGCATTTTAACAGAAAGTCAACAATTACCAATCACCAATCACCAATCACCAATCACCAAATTTAGTTAAAATAATCAACTAACCTCAACACAGAAAGAAGCCGAAAACTCATGGCAGATCAAATGCAGTGGACAAATGCCCTATCAACCCGTCCTTCCTTAGAAGCGGCTATTACCGATGTTGTCGAACAGGCTATGGCATCAATAACCGCACCGGCGGATTTAGGGCTGGTATTCATTTCTTCTGCCTTTATGAGTGAGTATTCCCGACTTTTGCCGTTATTGGCTGAAAAACTTTCTGTACCTGTGTTAATTGGTTGTAGTGCTGGGGGGATAATTGGCAGAAAACAGGCCGGAGAAACAGAAGAAATAGAAGCAGAACCAGCCCTGAGTCTGACTTTAGCCCATCTTCCGGGGGTAGAAATCCGACCATTTCATATAGTAGCGGAAGAATTGCCAGATTCCGATAGTTCCCCCACTGCTTGGATTGATTTGCTGGGTGTACCACCTTCAGTAGTCCCCCAATTTATTCTCTTGTCTAGTCCCTTTGCTGGGGGAACTAATGATTTGTTACAGGGTTTAGATTTTGCCTATCCTGGTTCAGTGGTGGTGGGAGGACAGGCCAGCAGCGGCTTTATGAATGGTCGCGTGGGGTTATTTTATAATGATAAGTTATATCGGGAAGGCACGGTAGGAATAGCCTTGAGTGGCAATATCGTATTAGATACTATTGTTGCCCAAGGATGTCGTCCCATTGGTGAACCCTTACAAGTCACTAAAGCTGAACGCAATATTATTGTAGAGTTAGATGAAAAAGTACCTTTGGTGGTATTGCGAAATTTAATTAGTAGTCTAAGTGAAGAAGAACGAACTTTAGCACAACATTCTTTGTTTGTGGGTTTAGCAATGGATGAATTTAGGCTCAATTTACATTCTGGTGATTTTTTAATTCGCAATATTTTGGGAGTAGATCCTAATGCTGGCGCAATTGCAATTGGCGATCGCATTCGTGCCGGTCAAAGGTTACAATTTCATTTAAGAGATGCAGCAGCATCAGCGGAAGATTTAGAAATTTTACTCCAAGAATATCAAAGTCAAAATATCAACGAACCTTCTCCTGTAGGGGCTTTGATGTTCACCTGTTTAGGACGAGGAACAGGACTTTATGGCCAACCGAATTTTGATTCTCAACTATTTAACCGTTACATCCATAATCTACCAATAGGTGGCTTTTTCTGCGGTGGTGAAATCGGTCCAGTCAGCGGGAGAACCTTCCTCCATGGTTATACTTCTGTATTTGCCATTTGTCGTTCTTTGAGGGAACAGGGAACAGTAAATTAGAGTTGAGTTGAGGAAGAAGAATATTCACCGCTGACAATTTACACTGGGCGCAGGCCCTGCGCCCCTACTGACTAATGACTAATGTACTATGATTATCAATTAAAGCTGTATTACTATCATTAATCGCACTATATTCTTCAATGTAGCGACGGACATTAATCGGAAAGTGTGGATAGTCTAACATAGCATCACCATCAGCAATAGTTGCCCAAAAGTCCCGTAAACCGGGGGCTAGTGTTTGTGCCTGTGCTAGTGGTAAACTCAAGGGAGGTAAGGTCAATAATTTGAGGACAAAGGGATAAGAGTGATCGCCCATCCATTGCCGTGATAATATTTGTAAATTGGGAAAATCTGGAACTGATTCCACACGATGAGAGACAACTTGTAACGATTCACTACCCAATTCATCGCGGTTAAATTCCAATACCCGATAAGGATGAGGATAGCTGACTAAAGAACCAGTGGTAATATCATATATGCCTTCTGCACAAGCCACATCTTGAACGTGCAAATGTCCTGTAAATACTAACTTAACTCCATAGCGTTTTAATAACCGCCGGAGTTTTGCGGCATTTTTCAGCATATAACGATTTGCCATCGGATGACGTGATTGATTTGGTAAATGTTCAACCACATTGTGATGGATCATGACTAAAACTAATTCATCCTCAATCGCTGCTAACTCCTGTTCTAACCACTGGAATTGCTGACGATCTAACCGTCCTATTTGCTGACCTTGATCATCAAAAGAGTTAGAATTAAGACCAATTAACCTAACTCCTGGGAATATCTGCTGATTGTAATAATGTTGTTGGGGATTTTCATAACCGAACTTTTGATAAAAATAGGGAAAGTCTGCAAAGCCAATTGATTGTTCATTGGCCATTAAAACAGGAACATCATGATTACCAGGAATAACATAAGATGGAAAAGGTAACTGAGATAATCTATTTTGTAACCAAGTGTGGTTTGCTAATTCACCATGTTGGGTTAAGTCTCCAGGGATCAATAGAAAATCTAAATCTAATTGTGTTAAATGTTCTAATACACTATCAAAAGCTGGAATACTCACTTCCACCAAATGAAAGCGACTAGGATGATCCCAGATTGTTTCAGGAAGCGCAATATGTAAGTCGCTAACAATAGCAAAACGAAAATTAAGTTTCATTGATTTTAAGAAAATGTTAAAAATGAAGTTGCAAAAATTCTTATTCTCAAAGTATAACGCCCACTGTGTATACCTGTGTAGTAATATGTAGACTTAATAATATTTGTATACATTTGTTTAGAATTATTTTTTTAGGAGTATAAATTTTGTCACCTGTTCGAGTTCGTCAGCACGTTAACCCCCTATCGAGTAAATTCCAAACCCCAACCGCTTCTCCAGAATGGGAAAAGATTTATATCCAACAAAACCTACCTCTACATTTAGATATTGGTTGTGCGAGGGGGAGATTTGTCCTAAAAATGGCACAAGTAGAACCCAATTGGAATTTTTTAGGTTTAGAGATTCGAGAACCGCTAGTAGTCGAAGCCAATAGAATCCGCGACGAAATGGAGTTAACAAATTTGCATTATATGTTTGCGAATGTGAATAATTCCCTAGTTTCCTTGTTATCCACCTTACCTCTAGGAATGTTACAAAAAGTTACAATTCAGTTTCCTGATCCTTGGTTTAAAAATCGCCATGCGAAACGTCGAGTAGTGCAACCGGAATTAGTCACAGAATTAGCAAATTATCTCACTGTAGGTGGTATTATTTTCCTGCAATCTGATATAGAATTTGTCGCAGTGGAAATGTGCGATCGCTTTCAAGAAAACCCCGCATTTGAGAAGATGGGAACAACCAGATGGTTATCCGAAAATCCCCTTCCTGTCCCCACAGAAAGAGAAATAGCCACTCAAAACAAAGGTGAACCAGTGTATAGAGCTTTATTTAAAAAACGGTTGATCAATAATTAATTTACGTTACTCCCTTCCCAATATAAATTATCTTCCTTCTTCCTTCTTCCTTCTTCCTTCTTCCTTCTTCCTTCTTCCTTCTTCCTTCGCGCTCTTCGCTCCTATATCCCTCCGGGACGCTCCGCGAACGTGGTTCATTTAATCTATATTCTGCTAGTGATTATGATAATTCAAACTAACGAATTAAACCAGCCCGTTGAAAAATAGTATGGGGAGTAATTTCTAGTCCTGGTAATATTTCATAGCTGATAATTTGATTTCCTCGAAAAGTAACAGGAAGAGAAGATAGTGTAAAGACAGTGATAGTTGGAGATATTGTATCTACTATCCAAACCAATAAAATCCCAGATTGAAGATAATAAGTTGCTTTATCAATCATGTCCCCAAAAGTTTGACCAGGAGAAATGATTTCAATAGCTAATTCTGGGATAACAGGACAAGCTTCATCTTTCAGCCAGTCAGCAGGAAGACGGTTATAAGAAACATAAGTTAAATCAGGTACGGGTATCCAATTTTCTTGATTTCTGGTTAATTTGACTCCCCATTCCACCACAACGCGACCTTGATCTTGCGCCCATGTAGATAATAGTATAAATAATGCTCCTGTGGTTGAGCCATGAAAAAACTTAGGAGACATTTGCTCATTTTTATATTTAGGTACAGCTTCACCATTAACAAACTCATAAGCAGTATCATTTCCGGGAAGTGCGAGAAATTCTTCAACAGTAAGCTGATTTTTTAGTTGACTCATAAGTAGTTTGCAGGGATTAATATTCCCAACTTTTATAATAACTAAAATTGGGGATCTTTGGATATGTGAGATCCCCTAATTCTGATTTAGACTGTGTTAATTTCTGCTTTCAAGGAAGTTTATATTGAATTTCAGTGATCAAAAAACAATCCTTGAAGAATAAATTAAGCGCCACGTCTTAATGATGCTTCTACTTGTTTAAATTCTTTATCCAGACGTTGTTTCAGCTTTTCAGGAACGGGACGATTAGGATAAGAACTGTAGTGTCCAGCAAGGGAGTTGAGGGCTGTTCGCATGGTTGTAAAAGAGCCAAGAGTAGCAACTGAAGTATTCCGCTGGTAGCGAGCCGAAAAGTCATTGATTTTTTGACGGGCTTCTGCTTGAAGAGCGGCTTTATCGGGAGAATCTTGTGGTAATTCTAGGGCTTGTCTCAAAGTATTGACTACAGCTAAGGTATCTTGACGATAATCACCAGTTAAACTATCTGGACTACCACTACAGCCAACTAAGCCGATAACTAACACTAAAACTAAAGAAAGCAGACGCGACCAATAGCTTTTCATAAGCATTAAGTAAAAAAAACAAGTAAATCAAAATCCATCCTATCTTGAATCGGTATACAGGAATAATATTAAGTGTAGGGTGGGCAATGCCCACCGTGGGAGTTTTTTGGTGGGCATTGCCCACCCTACCTAAAAATTGTCAATTGCTCGATATAATGTATCCCGTTGTTGGTAAGGTCTTGCTAGAGATGATATTGCAGCTTGTAAAGTTTCTACTTCCATACAAGTGCCACCTATAGCCCCGGCCATGGTGGTAATATGTTCTTCCATTAATGTGCCACCAATATCATTACAACCCCAATTTAAGGCTTCTGTAGCACCTTCTAGCCCTAATTTTACCCAGCTTGGTTGATGATTAGGTATGTAATTTCCGAGGTAAATTCTGGCTACAGCGGTGAGTAACAGGGAATCAGCGAGAACTGGTTGATCTCTTCCGACCCGTCTTCGTAAGGATTTAGGAGCTTCTTGACCAACGAAGGGTAAGACAATAAATTCGGTGATTCTAGCAGGATATCCATTTTCTATAGCTTTTTGTTGGAGCGATCGCAATTTTTCTAAATGTCCAATTTGCTGTTCTGGGGTTTCAATATGCCCAGATAACATGGTACTAGTAGTGGGTAAACCTAATTGATGGGCTGTACTCACAACTTCTAGCCAAGTTGCTGTATCAATCTTTTCTGGACATAATACCCGTCTGACATCATCATCTAACACTTCTGCGGCTGTTCCCGGCATCGAACCGACACCAGCATCCCGCAAAGCTGTAATCACATCAATATAAGAAATTCCATCCAATCTGGCGATAAATTGGATTTCTTGGGGAGAAAAAGCGTGTAAATGTAAGTGAGGAAATTCGCCTTTGATAGTTTCTACCAGTTTCAGATAGTAAGGTAAAGACTTACCATTGATTTGCGCTTGTGGATGTAATCCCCCTTGCATACAAATTTCTGTTGCATTTCGATGCACCGCATCCGTAGACTTTTCTAGAACCTGCGCCCAATCCAACCAGTAAGCATCAGCATCACCATCATCTCGCCGAAATGCACAAAAACTACAATGTTGCTCACAAATATTAGTAAAATTAATATTTCTATTAATTACATAAGTCACCGTATTGCCAACTTGTTTTTGTCGGAGTTGATTTGCAGTAAACTGAATTTGAGCGATCGCCTCCGGGTCAGTCTGTCTTAGTAAAAACACTCCATCATCAGGGGATATACTGTCCTTGAGCAAAGCAGACTGAAGAATAGATTCAAAAGTTATATTAGTCACGAGTCATTAAATATAAACAACTTATTTAAGTTTGATAATAAATGGAAATTTGGCCATTTTAAATATTATTTTGCTGACAAATAGTGTAATACCAATTTTATGTGAGGCTGCACAGAATCTTAAAATCAATTGATTGATACATCTTTATCTTTCTTCATCTGCGTTTATCTGCGTTTATCCGCGTTCAACGTCATCACTCTCAGTTAAATCTAATTATAATTCATTAAATTTTTTAAATGCTTTTTTTACCTCACAATATCTGATAAATTAAAACTAGTTGCCAAACAGCGGAACTTAACTATATTAAATTTAAAAGTTACTACTTATTTTATGAATACAAACTTATCCAATTCCCTATTAGTAGTTCCTACAGGTGCATTGAGGATTTCTGAATTTACAACCGATGAAATAGCTGAAAACATTTTACTATCTTTAGTAATTCCTACTTATAAAGAACGTGACAATATCGAAAATGTAGTTAATATCTTAACTAGGTTATTGGATCAGGCTATTCCTGGTAATTATGAACTAATAGTAGTGGATGATGATAGCCCAGACCGAACTTGGGAAGTAGCACAATCTCTCATCCCCGATTATCCCCAATTACGGGTAATGCGAAGACAAGAGGAACTGGGACTATCTTCAGCGGTAATTCGTGGCTGGCAAGCTGCTACAGGGCGTGTATTAGGTGTGATTGATGGCGATTTGCAGCATCCTCCAGAGGTATTAACACAACTATTGGAGAAGATAGAACAGGGGGCAGATTTAGCCTTAGCTAGTCGTCACGTAGATGGTGGAGGTGTCAGTAGTTGGAGTGTAATTAGACGCTTTCTATCCCGTGGGGCGCAGGTTCTAGGATTGGTGATTTTACCAGGAGTTTTGGGTAGAGTTACTGATCCCATGAGTGGTTATTTTATGATTCGACGCAGTGCGATCGCTAATGCCACACTTAATCCCGTAGGGTATAAAATTCTCCTAGAAGTTATTGGTAGGGGAAAGGTAGGGGAAATTGCCGAAGCTGGTTATGTCTTCCGAGAACGCACAGAAGGCGAGAGCAAAGTAACATGGAAGCAATACGTAGAGTATATTCAACACTTAATCCGGTTAAGAATATCTACTGGTAGAATAGGAAAAATTAGTAAAAAAGTCAACTTTCCCGTGCAGCGATTCCTCCGTTTTGGCTTAGTAGGATTGAGTGGGGTGTTTGTGGATATGCTCATACTTTATTTACTTAGTGACCCCACAACTTTAGCCTTACCATTAACACGCAGTAAAATCATTGCTGGTGAAATTGCTATTTTCAATAATTTTCTGTGGAATGATGCTTGGACATTTGCTGATGTCTCCATGCAGCAACAAGGGTGGAAACCAAGACTAAAACGCTTTTTGAAGTTCAATGTTGTTTGCTTGGCTGGGTTAGTATTGAATGTCCTGATTTTAAATTTAGTATTTAATTTCCTAATTCCTAATCGTTATATTGCTAACTTTATTGCGATCGCAACTGCCACAATTTGGAATTTCTGGGTTAACTTAAAACTAAGCTGGCGGGTAACTGAAGTGAAATAATCAAAGTTTGTGGAAGTAACAATCTAATCTTAATTATTAGTATTAGGTCTTTTTCTCTGATTAAATAAACCCGACATACTCATACCCGTTACCAGTAAACCAATTAACCCAAAGCCATTTAAAATCGGGTAAATTGCCTGTAAATGGAAAATTTCTCCTGTATGAATTTTCAACATTAGGTTAGATGAAAGTCCCAGATTAATCGGCCATTCTCCAGCTATAGTTGCTAACATTCCCGTTAATACAGTTATAAGAAGTGGTAAACAAACAATAATGCCCAGAATACGGTGATATTTGCGAAATGCCTTTTTCATGGTGATTGGTAATTGATAATTGGTAATTGGTGATTCTTCCTTCTTCTTTCTCCTGACTCGGTGACTCCTGACTCGGTGACTCCTTTTACACAATTATATGACCTTTTCTGCGTCGCCAAACTTTGAGTCCTTCAAACCACAAAATACTAAACACCCCAGAAGTAAGACTGACTAGTAAATCATCAAAGTGCAGAAAAGAGAACCGGAATAAATGACGTAATAAAGGAATATAAAGCACTAATCCCATAAACACCACACCACCACCCAATACCCACCAAAGTGCTGCATTAGGAGTGCGTAACATTTCGGGAATAGTCCGCGACCAAGAACGATTACTCAAAATCATACTCAAATTCGAGACAATTAGGGTAGTAAAAGCCAGAGCGCGGGCATCAAATTCTCCATGTCCAGAGTAAAAAGCTACACCAAACACCACCACCAAAACCACCAACACACTCACCCCTTGCAGAAGTGCTAATTTCAACGTTCGACGGCTGAATAAAGACTCTCTGGGATTACGCGGTGGACGGTTCATAACAAGACCACAGGAATTTCATTAGGCAAAATTGCCATAGCTAAAGCCAAACCGGCTAAAAATCCTTGTAGCCAATTGCCCGTATTTGCACCGTAAATAACGATCACAGCCACGCAGATAGCGATCGCCACAAAGGTCAATTTACTGACAATTCGTTGAGTTTCTCGTTGTAGAACTGTGTCTTCCTGTTCCAAAGTTTGCAAGGTTTTACCAATCTTGCCCATTTCTGTCTGCATACCAGTTCCATAGACTTGGGCAATTCCCTGACCTTGGACTATCAACGTTCCCGAATAAACAAAAGGTAAATCTTCACCACCAAGACGATGCTGATTTGCCCTTCTGAGGGTATTTTCTAAATCCCTGCTATCTTTGACTGATTGCTTGCGAACAGGTAAAGATTCACCTGTTAATAGCGATTCATCAACACTTAAATGCGTAGACCACATCACCACAGCATCAGCAGGAACTCTATCACCCTCTGATAAAACAATCACATCTTCCCGAACTACTTCCCGCCCTGCAATTCGTTGCCGTTCGCCATCACGAATCACTAATGCACGAGGGCTAGAAAGATCGCGTAGTGCTTCTAGGGATTTTTCTGTTTTTTGTTCTTGGTATAAGTTAATGGCGACAATAAAAAAGATGAAGCCTAGTAAAATCAAAGCTTCTTGAGCATCACCCAAAAACAAATAAATGACACCACAGCCTAATAAAAGGAGAAAAATTGGCTCTTTGAAGATCTCTAACGCAATTCCCCAAATATGACGCTGTTGGGTAGATAGTAGCTCATTATATCCTTCTTTTTTCAAGCGATTGCTTGCGGTTAATGCGGACAACCCTGTAATAGATTCCAGTTCAATTTTATGAGTCATAATAAAATTTTTGTTTTCACATTCACGTATTGTGCAAATCACATATAGCAAGTGCTCAAAAAATAAAGAAAAACTTATATTAAAAGCCCCTAAAAACTGTTATTGTCAGCGGAGCGTTCCTAATAACTATCGGCTGATGTCCACGTTGCGCTATCAGAGGCGATACCAGTACTAGTATCCGCCACTGCCATAACAAAAAAATCATCCCATTTAACGATTTTTACCCTGATCAGACCGCCATTAGACGTATATTTCAGAGTATTTCCCAGCTAATTGCCGTATTTCCCTTTTCTAAATTCTTTACCTTTACTATTTTAGAGAATAGTAGTAGTACAACTAAAAATATCTACTAGGAGTTGACAATGAAAAATTTCAAACCAATGTTAATTATTGCAGGTATCAGCTTACTAACTTTAGTAGGTTGTACTAATGGGGAAAAAGCTGCCACCGAAACTACCCCCGCAGCAACTTCCGAATCTACAGGAACAGCAAAGACAAAAAAATCCACAGCAGGTAATAAAGGTTTACTAGCTGTAGTATCCAAAACTAAAATCGCAGTTACATCTGGCAATTTTGTTCAAGCTAAAAAAGAATTTGACAAATTTGAAGATGCTTGGAAAGAAGTAGAAGATGGTATCAAAGCTAAATCTCGTGATAATTATGAAGCTGTAGAAAAAAGTATGGATGAAATTTCTGGTGAACTCAAAGCTTCTAAACCCCAAAAAAACAAGTTATTAGCATCATTACAGTCATTAACAAAAACTATTAATACTATTCCTAAGTCTTAATAAAATCTCAAATTCCATAATTTTGCATTTGACAAAATTTAAATATAATCTATTTTCCGTAGGGTGGGCATTGCCCACCATTTTTATTTAAATATCTTGTATCAGTCCATCTTTTTAGTAGTTTGCATATAACGGTAAATAGCAGCTATATTCCGAGCATCATCAATTCCCCGATGATGTGTACCTTGTAATTCCATTCCTAAATGTTGTAGGGCTTGTGCCATACCAAATTTATCAGATACACCCAAATATTCAGAAAATTCCGTTTTAATATTTCTGTGTTCTGCACCAAAAGGATCAGGAATATGATGAAATTTGCAATCTTGGATAAATTGCGATTTATCGTAATTACCCCAAGAGCAAAATATATTATTAGAAAATAAATTCATCCAACTTGTTAAATTTAACATCGCTGCTGGGAAATTTGGTGCTGTATCAACTTGTTGTTGAGAAATGCTAGTTAATTCTGTACAAAAAGCTGTAAGTTGAGGATTTCGCACAGGCTGAATAAATTGTTGAAACTCAGAATCAATTTCCCAAGTTTGGCGATTTAGCATCACCGCACCAATTTCAATAATTTCCATTTCATGCCGAGGAATACTCTTTTGATTACAGCAAGTAGCTTCAAGATCAATAATCAGAAAATAGTGATTCATAGGGAATTATCAATAAATTCATGAAAAAGGTTTCAGCCATTTTCGTAAAATAGCGGTATCAAGAACAAAAGCAGCAAGAGCAAACCAGAGGATACTTTCTCCTGCTAAGATCAAAAAAGGTAAAACTGAATTATTTATATTCCAACCAACTTCTATTTGAGTTAATCCCCGCACCAACCCAAAAGCCCAAACTCCACCAGTTTTGAGGTGAGGATTTGCATCTAAGCGGATAATATAACGGTAAGTGACACCAAATAGAAAACCAGAAAATCCTGCTATAACACCATTTAATAACATCTGTAGATTTACTAGATCAATTTGCTGATAACTAAGTATTGGAAAATACTTGGATAGCCACCAAGCATTGATAAAGCTAGTGGTAAGGAAAGCTAAACCTAAAGATATGCTGCCAATTACTCCTGCTTTGAGGGACTCTAACCGTTCTGCCATTAATTCCATGATATTGCCAAACCTGCCATCAATATAGTTAATGAATCAACCGCGTTTTCCCGGTATGATAAATATTAGAGACCTTTTGTAATTATTTGAAAAGTAGAACTATGATTTTGACACTGGGTTGGGTATCGCTGTTAGTTGTGTTTACTTGGTCGATTTCTATGGTAGTTTGGGGACGCAACGGACTATAGAGGAATCGTGGAAAGTCCATTTTTGGGTATTTTAGCCGTATTTGGCGTAGTGCTGCTGGTAGGAGTCACTGGTGGTGTTGTTTATCTAACATTAGCAGATTGGCGAGATGCCTTTGGCGAGCGGAGCTATCGCCGTCGTCTCGAAGACGAAACCCGCGAAGCCCGACGTAGCACTAGCAAGCGAAAATGATTCTATTACAGCATATATATCGCTGTATTCTGCGTTAAAAAGTGTTTATGTAGGGATAACAACTATTCGTATCCCTACATAATCTATATCTATCACCCAACCAATACTCATATTTCTTGCTACATTATATATAAGTCTAAAAATATTAAAAATCCGAATGGGAAGGGAGAATACTTTTAACATGGAAACCCAACAATCAATATCCCAACCAATATATCAAACAAATATGCCATTTTCTCTAAATCAGGGTGAAAAACAACAGGCATTGTCTAGGGTAATTGCCAGAATTAGAGAATCTCTAGATATAGATATCATTTTTACCATCACAGTTAATGAAGTCCGTCAATTACTAAATACTGATAGAGTAGGAGTATTTCGTTTTGATCCTGAATTGGGTGGGGAAGGTGAATTTATCTATGAAGATGTAGATGAAAAATGGATTTCCGCATTATCAATAAAACTGCATAATGACTATTTTACAGAAGATTTTACCCAACTTTATTATCAAGGAAGAATTGAAGTTATATCTGATATCTACCAAGATATTAGTAATAATTGTTATGTGAAAATTTTAGAACAATTCCAAGTCCGGGCTAATCTAGCTGTTCCTTTAATCAAAGGCAAAGATTTATGGGGATTATTATGTATTCATCAATGTAGTGAACCAAGACAATGGCAAGAAGCAGAAATTGAATTTGTCCAATTAATTGCTGAACATTTGGGAGTTGCTTTACAACAAGCTGATTATATAGAAAAAGTCAAACTACAATCAGCCCAACTTGCCAAAGCACAAGCCAGAGAAAAATCCGCAGAATGTCAAAAAACTATTGCCAAAACTGTTGAAAAAATTCGTCAATCTTTAGACTTAGAAATTATTTTTCGGACAACTACTGAAGAACTTAGACAATTACTAGATGTTGATCGTGTATCAATTTATCGTTTCAATCCTGATTGGAGTGGTGAATTTGTCTTTGAATCCGTAGCTGAAGGTTGGGTAAACCTGATGGAAGAACAGTTACAGCGACCAGAATTAGGTGATAACATCAGCGAATGTAAATTAAAAGATTTAGTTGAACCACTGACTGATACTTATTTAAAAGATACATCTGGTGGACGTTTTGCCAAAGGTGAAGTATATCGTGTTTGTGATGATATTTATAATTCTGGATTTAGCGACTGTTATATCAAAGTTTTAGAAAGCTATCAAGCCAAAGCTTATGTCATTATTGCTATTCTCTATAACCATAAAATTTGGGGCTTATTAGCTATTTACCAAAATACAGGAACCCGTAATTGGCAGGAAGATGAAGTCTACTTACTCACACAAGTTAGTTCCCAATTGGGTGTAGCTTTACAGCAAGCAGAATATTTACAAAAATTGCGAGAACAAGCCGCAGAAATTAGCAAAGCAGCCGAAAGACAAAGAGCATTAGTGAATACTGTTGATAAAATTAGGCAATCTTTAGATATTGACATTATCTTTAAAACCACTACTCAAGAAGTTTGTAGATTATTGGAAGTGGAACGAGTCGCAATTTATCGGTTTTATCCGGATTGGAGTGGTGAATTTGTCGCTGATTCTATTTTAAATGATTCAATACCACTTGCTAAACCGCAACCTGTAAATGAACAAGTGTTTTTACAAGCAACAAAAGCGGGAAAATATGCCAGAAATGAAGTTTTTGTACCTATTTCTCAATGTGAAAAACTGTGGGGACTATTAGTAGCTTATCAAAACTCCCAACCTCGTTATTGGCAAGAAGAAGAAATCAATTTATTAGCACAAGTTGGGGTACAATTGGGTGTGGCATTACAGCAAGCTGAATCTTTAAAAAAGATGCAGCTACAAAAAGAAGAAATTGCTCAGACTTTAAAGGAATTGCAAATCACTCAAAGCCAATTAATTCAAAGTGAAAAAATGGCGGGTTTAGGTCAGTTAATTGCTGGCTTGGCACACGAAATTAATAACCCGATTAGTTTCATTTATGGTAATATTCCCTATGTTACTGACCATGTAAAAGATTTATTAAACTTAGTGCGTCTTTACCAGAATAACTATCCTCAAGCACCAGCAGAAATTCAAGATCAATCAGCAGAAATAGACTTAGATTTCATTAATGATGATTTGCCAAAAATGCTAAATTCTATGATGTTTGGCGCAGATCGTATTCGTCAATTGGTCATTTCATTAAGGACTTTCTCGCGGCTCGATGAAGCAGAAATGAAGCCTGTTGATTTACATGAAGGGATTGATAGCACTCTTTCAATTTTACAACATCGTTTTCAACTACAGGATAACACCCCAGAAATTCTAGTAATCAAAGAATATGGCGAATTACCTCTAGTGGTTTGTTATGCTGCTCAAATGAATCAGGTATTTATGAATATTCTCACGAATGCTCTGGATACTTTAAAAGAGTCATTAATATCAACTCCAAAAATTTGGATTCGCACAAAAGTTATAGATAAAAACTATCTCCAAATTTGTATTGCTGATAATGGTTGTGGAATTCCAGAAAATGTGTACAAGCGTATTTTTGAACCTTTCTTTACTACAAAAGAACCCGGACAAGGTAGCGGTTTAGGATTATCCGTCAGCTATCAAATTATTGTCGAAAAACACGGTGGACAAATTAAATGTATTTCTGAATTTGGTAAAGGTTGTGAGTTTCTAATTGAAATCCCTATACAGCAGAATTAAGTAGGGCTTGCTAAAAGAAAGTAAAAGCGTTGATAGATAAAGGTTTAGAGAACTCCACAAAAAAGATTATCCAATTTTGTGGGATGGGCATCTGGTCCCTCCTTGTATTATTAGCGGGCAAGATGCCCGCACCACAAAAAATTTTAGGATATTTTTTTATTTGGAAGTCTCTTACAGGGTTTTATACGCAAAAAAGTGCAAGATTATCAACAATATTTTAACTAAAAATAACAGCGTAAATTCGAGGACTAATTGCCCAACTCTTCTCTTCCTTCTTCCTTCGTGTCCTATCTCTATGGCTCCTGCGTCGCCACGCAAGCTATCGAGACGCTCTGCGGTAAGCGAAGCTATGCCGAAGGCTTTACGCTCCTATATCCCTCTGGGACGCTACTTAGTAGAAGTAGAAATAGAAATAGAAAAAAATATACCTGTTTATAGCCAGAAACTATAAACAAGTACAATAAAAAATAATAGATAGTTTATTAAAAAAACAACAAATTAGTCGTTATCCCATTCTTCACGTCCGATTAAATCACCAATGCGATCGCGGAGTAAAAAATCGCATTTTTCTAATTCACATTCCACACAAACCCACTCTCTAGCAGGGATGAACTGGCAAAGTGTATATATTGGTTGCTGACGGCCAATCATTCCTCTTTCAACCAGTCGGCGTGCTTCGTCCTGAATAACATTCAGAGAATAGTAATTGTAATTGATAGAAGGCACCGTATTCACACTCATGATTTTTTCTCACAAAATTACATTTAGAAAACGTTCCCGTTATTCACGAGGAACAAAGATGGCAATAATTAAACCTGTGTCCAGGATTTTGTAGTTTGCTATACGGAACTATTATCATTTTGACGCTATGCACCTCTAAATTATCTAAAGAAATGTTAAGTTTGTCAAGAAAACATGACATTCATGGTATTTGAACTTCATATTATTAAGATAACAGTAGTTAAGGTTACTAATCAAACCTAGATATTTATATTTTCAACATCAATTTGTATAAAACTAATTAAAGCCATACTAGATTTGCTTCTATGTTAACCTTATTTAGCCTATATGGATTTATGAGTTTTATCATCTATCCTAAGATACAGAATTTACAATACCCATAATTCACTAAAAATAGGGAATAAAGGCATTGCTAATTATCTCTATCTAGATGGCTCCAACAAGCAAGAAGTTCCAGATTTCTGTATATTTTTGTCAATTTTGCATCAATTATTCGGTCATCTTTTCTACTACTTCATCCACACTTGATAATGTTCGTTTTTGTTCTAATTGATTTAACAAACTCAGTACCTTAGTACCTCGTTCTATAGAACGATCTTCCATAAAGATCACTTCTGGAGTGCGCCGTAATCTGATTCTAGCTCCCAATTCACTGCGGACGTAACCTGTAGCTGATTTTAAACCAGCCATTGTTTCCGTCTTAGCTTCCTCGGTTCCATAAATACTGACAAAGATTGTAGCGTGTTGAAGATCCCCAGAAACATCCACATCAGTAACACTGACCATTCCTGTACCCACACGGTCATCTTTAATACCGTTGAGTAGCATTTGGCTAACTTCCCGTTTAATTAATTCAGCAACGCGGGAAACGCGGCGATTTGTAGCCATATAAATTCCGCCTTCTCACAGAGATTTGATAAGATGATTCTAAATGCAAGTTAGAGTGGACGGTGCTTGAGGTGATAAAATCAACAGCAACAGTCCAACGCACTCAGCCCTTTTCTAGCTCTAGTCTAGATTGTATTCAATCCCAACATAGCCCGGACGGTAAGCGTTACGAAAAAAAGACTACCCGCAAAAAAGCCTAAAATAGCAATCAGCGTCACCGGGCGTTTTAAAAGTGGAAACAGCGGCTCTAGGCTGTTTAGAAAAACACCGAGAACGATACTAATCAAGTACCGAGGGTAGCGAAAGACGTTATCCCAAAATCCATCAAACATTTGAATTTAGACTGCCTTATTATAGAATATAGGTTTGTTTTTGTGTTGTTCACTTACCCTAATTATAATATACAGCCATCCTATAAGACTAATATTTGTATTTGATTTTTGAATTGTCCGTAGGGTGCGTTAGTGCCAGCGTAACGCACCGTTGATTGAGCTTAAGGTGCGTTACGGCTATGCCTAACACACCCTACAAATACTTAGTTAGTGCCAGCGTAACACACCCTACAAATACTTAGAGTTTTCAAAATTCAAATACTATTGCTATATTTGATTTATGATACTTACAAAGTAGACAGCAAAAAACTGGCAACAGAACCAGAAAATAGGTGGTTGTATAGGTTATTTTCGCAAAAATCAAATAGGAGTTTTATAAAAGAGAGTTTTTTTAGTTATATAGACTTAATTGATTAGTTAGCTTTTAGTTTAATCACAAGTAGATGGTAAGTCAAATCCTTAAACAAACTTACCCACGGCCATTTTTAAAGTGGGCTGGGGGTAAAAGTCGCTTAATTTCACAATATCAAGACTATTTTCCCAAGGATTACAAAACTTACTATGAACCATTTTTAGGTGGTGGAGCAATTTTCTTCTATTTGCAACCATCTCAAGCCATTTTGACCGATATTAATGCAGATTTAATTCTTACTTATCAGTGCGTTAGAGATCATCTTGAGGAATTAATAACTTTGCTACAAAAACATAAGCAAGGACATAATTCCGAGTATTACTATGATGTAAGAAATTATCACACTGGAACAGATTTAGAAAAAGCGGCTCGGTTTATTTATTTGAATAAAACTTGTTTTAATTGACTTTATCGGGTTAATTCTCAGGGTAAATTTAATGTCCCTATAGGAAAATATAAAAATCCTGGTATTTGTCAGGAAAAAGTTTTAAAAGTGGCATCTGTTGCACTAGAGAAAGTAGAAATTAAACACGCTAATTTTGAAGAAGTGCTAAATTATGCAACTACTAGTAATGACTTTGTTTATTTTGATCCCCCATATTATCCTCTAAGTCCAACTAGCAATTTTACGGCTTACAGTAATTTTTGTTTTGATGAAAATCAACAAATAAAACTCAGGGACATTTTTATTAAATTAGCTAATAAAGGTGTAAAAGTCATGTTATCTAATTCTGACTGTCCATTTATTCGTGATCTTTATAGTGGGTTTAATGTTCACACCATATCGGCAGCGAGATCAATTAATTCTAACGCGCAGAAAAGAGGGAAAATTACTGAAATATTAGTAACTTCTTATAGCAGGGAATAGCGTTAAAAGTCTGGGAATATATGGTTTTTTAGGTAAATGATTTTGTTGGGTTTCCTTGCGTCAACCCAACCTAATAATTTAAGGACTACCTTAACTTTAATTGTTCTTAGATTCAGCATGACCGTTACGAATAGACCATGCTAATTCTAACATTTGCGTCCAGCGTTTTTGCAGTTGTTTAGGAGTACATTGAACTGCTTTAGAAATAAGTAAATCACTTTGACAAGCGGTTTTCAATTCAAAAATTTGCTGTTGCTGTGGTGTAAGTTTATTCCAAAAAATATCCCATTGCAGGGAAGTTAAACCTAATTTGTGTTCTAAACCAGCACCTAACCATTGATGAACTAATTGCCACTGGTGCTGTTTGGCAAATTTCTCAACATGATATTTAAATCTTTGTTGTAAATAATCGCGTTGACGACTGGTTAAACCGAGAATTTGGTCAATTTCTGGTGCAGAGAGATCCTGAAGTTTGAGAGTCAAGTAATTCATACAGTCAGATTGTCCTTGAGACTCCAGATATTTCATCAATTCGGTAATCACCCGATTGCGTTCTGACTCCTCAGAAGGATCAAAACCAGGTTTAGCAATCATTTGTGAGCGAATTTGCTGTACTGCTACATTGCGTTGATAAGATTCTGCTTCTTCTGTTTTCGCAGAATCCACGGCCATTTCAATATCTACAGTAGTTTCTTGCGGTTGACGACGGGCAAAACCTTGAGCGCGTAAAACAATTAACTGTTGATTGGCACCACCAGGTAAATTAATCCGGCGTTTGGCATACTGTTCTGTAAAAGCCATATACTCAGCTACTTGTAACTGAGTTCGAGGGGTATAATTTTCCGGTAATTCGGTTTCTCGACGAAAAGCTTTAATGGCTTCAATATAAAAAGCTTGTAAAAAATCTTCAATGAGATTGTAACGAGCCTCAAACCCTAAATCTGAGCCGGCCATAGTTACATGACGATAAACAATTGCGCCCAAACTGCTGTGTAATTCTACACGTCCTTGTTTAGAACCGAGTTGGTAGTAACGGAGACACTTTTGTAAACGATGTCTTCCTAAAGTAATTTGCCAAGACTGAATTTGTCCTGAATTTTGAATGCGGGAGCTTTTATCACATATCCGTTCTACTTCTTTGGCTATGCGTCCGACGACATCTTGCACACCGACAGATGTAGCTTTAACTTGAGATTGCATCTCGTGGGATAAAAGTTGCACCAATGTATCGCTGGTGGGAACAGATAATTCTTCAAGAGAAATATAGCTATCAAAAGCAGATGTAGAATTAGGCAGATTGGCGATGTTAGCTTTCATACTTTTGGGTGAAATTGGTATTGCACCTTAACTCATACGCAGATACAGTATTTAATGCCAGTGTTAGGGATGAAAATCTTTGGGATTTATTCCTGAAAATTCACCAACTAGACGGCTGATATATAAACACTCTCATAAATTTCCAAAGTTAAGGGCTTGTTAATTGTGTCGCTGTATTTTTTAGCTACTAAATCAAAGATGGCATATAAGATATTTACTCTGAGGACAAATTGCCAAAAGCTTAGTCATGGTCAGATTGGCTGATAACCTGCGTTGTGTAGCCATAATTTTATGACCGGGAATTTTAGATTTTAGATTTTAGACTGAAAAAATTTGGTACAAGTCCCGTCATTCTCACAACGGAAAAATTGTCAATCCAAAATCTAAAATTTTCGAGCTTCTACACTTTAGGGTGGAGTTAATCCAAAATCTAAAATACTCGCTGCGTTGCGTACGCTTCGCTAACGTAAATCCAAAATCAAGTGACTTAGGATTATAGTGCTTGTGAGGATGACAATTTCAAAATTGGAATAAGGTAATCATAAATTAGCGCAACGGAGTCCAATACAAAGGGTTGCACTTGTAAAGCTTTATTCTTAAACCCAAGTAGCTATAGCTTCCCAACCTAAACCTCTCCGAATAATAACTGGTTCTTCATCTGTCAAATCTAATATGGTAGACACTTGATATGTAGGTTCTTCGGCGGTGTCAATAATGATATCTACCAATTTATCAAAATGGTCATATAAATCTACCCGTGACCACGTTGGTTGTTTTCCGTTCTCAACTATTTCCTCCTCTTCATCATTTGCTCTGACATGAGCCGAAGTAGAAATAATTGGGTTTCCTAATGCTTCCATTAATGCCAAACAAACGTTATGATTTGGCACTCGAATTCCTGTGGTTTTGCGTTTGGGACTTTGCACTAGGCGCGGTACTAGTTTGGTAGCAGGGAGCAAAAATGTGTAGGGTCCTGGTATTAACCGCTTCATTAGCCGGTAGGCTGTATCACTTACGAAGGCATAAGTCGCCACATTGGAGAGTGAGGGACATAAAAATGTCAATGGTTTATCATTTGCTAACTGTTTGATTTGCCGCACTCTTTCCACCGCCGACTTGGCATTCAAATCACAACCAATTGCGTAAACTGTATCTGTAGGGTAGAGCATGATAGCGCCACCTAAGAGCGCTAACTTTACTTCCTCTATTCGGCGGCTTTGAGGATTATCAGGATGAATGGTGAAAATTTTGGACATAATGAGGATTGTTAATGGGTAATGGGTAATGGGTAATTGGCAATGACTAATGACTAATGACCAATGACTAATGACTAATGACCAATGACTAATGACCAATGACTAATGACCAATGACTAATGACTAATGACCAATGACTAATGACAAATAAATTTATGAATAAAATCGCTTATCTTCAATGTCCAACAGGAATTTCTGGTGATATGTGCCTGGGGGCGTTAGTCAGTCTCGGTGTGCCTGTAGAGTATTTGGTAGAAAAGCTCAATGGCTTGGGAATTGAGCAGGAATACCAATTATGGGCGGAATTTGTTCAGCGTCAAACCCAGCAAGGGACTAAGGTTCATGTGCATTTACTGGATCATCATGATCATGAACATCATCACCACCACAGCCGTCATTTGCTAGAAATAGAGGAGATGATTGTTCAGGGGAATTTGCCAGCACGGGCGGAAGCTTGGAGTTTAGCTGTATTCCGACAGTTGGCAGTAGCTGAGGGGGCTGTTCATGGCATCGCACCGGAAAAAGTTCATTTTCATGAAGTTGGTGCTGTGGATGCGATTGTGGATATTGTTGGTACTTGTTTAGGGTTGGATTGGTTGGGGATTGACAGCAATCAGGAAGGGTTGCCTTTGCTATACTGTTCTGCTTTTCCCACGGGAGGTGGAACTGTTCATGCTGCACATGGACGCATGGCAGTACCAGTACCGGCGGTGTTAAAGCTATGGGAAATGCGGGGTTGTCCAGTTTATAGCAATGGTATTGATAGAGAATTGGTAACACCAACGGGGGCAGCAATTGCTACTACCTTAGTTCAAGACTTCGGTTCTCCACCACCAATGACTATCAAACAGGTAGGATTAGGAGCGGGTTCTCAAGATTTACCTATTCCTAATATACTACGGCTCTGGTACGGTGAAAATGAATCTTTACAGACTGATAATTCTGATTTGGAGGCATATTCCCCAAATTTAGAAACCATTATGGTTTTAGAAACTCAAATAGATGACTTAAATCCGCAAGTATTCGGTTATGTTTTTGAGGGTTTATTTGCTGCTGGTGCGCTGGATGTTTTTACTCAACCGATAGGGATGAAAAAGTCTCGTCCGGGAATTTTATTAACTGTTATTTGTCATCCAAATAAAGTAGCTAGTTGTGAAGCGGTGTTATTTCGAGAAACTAGCACTTTAGGGATTCGTCGCACTACTCAGCAACGGTTAATTTTACAAAGAGAAATTCAAAATGTGGAAACTATTTATGGGACAATATCGGTAAAAGTTGCCTGGACAGGAACAGCTAAGGTGATTACTAATGTTCAGCCAGAATATGAGGATTGTGCTATCTTAGCACGGCGAAATAATGTTTCTTGGCGAGAAATTCATCGGTTGGCATTACAGAGTTGGCATTTAGAACATACAAAATAATTATGGCAAAATGCAGATAAATTATCGGTGAATTTTGTATTAGAGCAGGATTTAAAAATTTAAAATCTAAAAATATAGGGTGAGCAATGCCCACCCTATAAATAATATCTCTTATGATGAGATAAATTTTAATTAGCTTTTCTTACATTGCTTCTCAATTCTTTCTCAATCCATTGACCGTATCTTCAGATGTTTGCTGAATATTTTTGCCTAAATCTTTAGCAGCATTTTGAATATTTTCTTGGAGGTTGCCGATTCCTCTTTTAGTTCCCTCAGTTACACCTTCTCGCAATTCTTCTGCTGAACTACCTACATTTTCCCCTAAGCGTTTGACTCTTTCATCTAATGGTGTTCCTTCTTGATAATTGCGAACATATTGGTCAACACTATCAATCCCTTTACGGTCAACATTTTTCTGAGCATTTTTGATTAAATCTTCTGCTCTAGCATTAGCAGCTTTTTCGGATTTTTTGGCTCTAGGATCTACATCACTAAACTCATTTATTCCTCCTTCACGGGGAGAAATTGTGTAATTTTGGGCGCTGGGATCATATCTTTGCACATTTGGTGGTTGACCTGCTGGTTGGGGAGGCTGTCCAGCTATTCCGGGACGATTACAAGCTTGTGTCAAAAACAGAAAACTGACTGCCAAAAAAATGGTCAAAACTTTTAAGGGGCGGAGGTTTTGCAACCAAGATATTACTGTTTTCATATTGCTCTGGTGTGATGATTTTGAGCGAATTTACAATTAATCAATATTAAAGTAAACAATTTTGAACAGGGATAAGAAAGACAAAAAGAATTGTACATTTGCATATATGGCATTGTATAGCAGACAGATTCAATATTTTATCTAACTATAGGGAGATATTGTTATTAACGTTGATTAGCTTGAGATATGTCCCTGGCTTAATATAAGATTTAATTGATTTAGAGTGCAATAATCTAACGGCTGAATTAGGAAAATAATGAAGAAAATTATCCGGTGGTTAATTTTGGGTGGAACACTGTTTTTTTTGTTGAAGGCTTTGAAGGATAATTGGTTGGGGGTTAGTGCTATTCGCATTAATGGAACTGGATGGTTAATGTTAATAACGGCTACGGGTGTAACTTTATTTGCTCATATTTGGGCGGGTTGGATTTGGACTTGGGTACTCAAGGAGTTAAATCAATCTGTATCTACTATTGAGTTTATTCGAGTTTATTTAAAAACGAATATTGCTAAATATTTACCTGGTAATGTTTGGCATTATTATGGGCGAATTATGGCGGCTAAAAATGCTAATATTCCTACTAGTATTGCTACTTTAAGTGTTTTATTAGAACCACTATTAATGTTAGCAGCAGCTTTAATTATTATTGTTTTATTTGGTGGTAAATTAGTTGTTAATAATCTGAAATTTAATTTAATTATTTTGCAATCTCTGGCTTTAATAATTGTCTTGGGAATGCTTCACCCGCGATTGTTAAACCCAGCTATTCAACTTTTAGATAAATGGAAAAATAAGAAATCTAATCCAGACAATGAGTTAGTTAATAGTTTTATAATTAAAGAGTATCCCCTCAAACCTTTATTGGGAGAAGTAGTTTTTTTAGGGTTGCGTGCTTCTGGATTTATTTTAACTATGTTGGCGTTAAATTCTTTAACTTGGCAGCAAATACCCTTATTAGTGGGAGCTTTTAGTTGTGCTTGGGTCTTGGGGTTGGTTGTTCCAGGAGCGCCTGGTGGTTTGGGTGTGTTTGAAACTACGGCGATATTACTACTACAATATCATTTTCCTGTGGCTTTGGTAATTAGTGCGATCGCTCTTTATCGTCTCATTAGTATCTTAGCAGAAACTATCGGCGCGTCCTTAGCTTGGTTACATGAACGAATTAATAAATAATCTTCATGAAGCTATTTGATAAATTGCAGGACGGTATTTAGGTTCAGGAATAGATTTACCCTGTAATTTTGCAGTTTCTAACCATGCTGCTTTTGCTTGCAAAACTTCAGATAATGCTTCTTCTTCAGTGTCACCAAATGCAGAACAGTATTTTAAATCAGGAATATCTGCTATATAACCCCCGTCTTCTTCACTGTAGAAAATATTAATATGGTAGTTTTTCATTCTTAATCCTCTAACTCTTGATATACTCAAAACGGTTGAGACATGGACTTTTATGAAATTACGAAAAACCTAGATTTGTAGGGGTTTAGCACTGCTAAACCCCTACCCGCAGAATCAAATAACTAAGAGGGTGTTTGATAGCGAAGCGTGGCGTTAGCCATAAAGTATTAAATAAAACCAATAATCTCCAAAAACCTAACCCCCCTGCCCCCCTTCCCTTGTAGGGAAGGGGGGTTTTAAAGCCTCTCCCCGCTTCGGGGAGAGGTTTACCATAGGGGTTAATTTATACCTTGAAAACTTTTAAAACATCCTCTAAGCCATCTTGGGTATAAACAAAATCCAAAGGCTGTACAGAATCGTGAAATCCATTGATTGATATATCTTTATTTGCGTTTATCTGCGTTCAATAACTATTGAGATTCTATTATATACAGCTTCATATTAATGTACATTTTAATATTATTTGTATTGCGGGCAAGATGCCCGCTTTTACATAATTAAGATTATCTCTTAATCTCCAGTAATAGAAAGTTCACTCACCCAAACCCTGGGAGCAACTCCTGCTGGTGTTAACTCAACTTCCTTCTCCACATAAACAATTGATTTCAACAACTCCAGAAAATCACCAGCTACTGTTGCAGACTCAATACTGGTTTTCTCACCCTTGTTAACTAACCAACCATCAAAAGGCAAAGAAAAAGAACCTTGTAAAGCCTTAACACCCGCATGAAGCGCTTGTAAATCATCAATTAGAATCACATTTTCCGCAGTGTCTAAACTTAATTCTTTCTCAGGTGTACCTGCTGCAAACACATGATAGAAATTAGGACTGACGCTAACTTTTGCACCAATACTTGCATTACCAGTAGGTTGAGCATTTAACCGTTTAGCAGTTCCTGCACTATGCAGAAAGCTGGTTAAAATGCCTTTTTCAATTAACTTAATTTGTCGGGTTGGTGTCCCTTCACCGTCAAAACTTTCTGCACCAATATTAGCAGGGTGTAAAGCATCATCATAAACTGAAAGTAAAGGTGAAGCAAGTTCTTTACCGATATCATCAGTTTTCGATAAACTTTGATTATCCAAAATACTTTGAGCATTAAATAAATTAGAAAAAGCTCCTATCAAACTTAAAAAAGCTTCAGGAGAGAAAACTACTTGATATTTACCAGTTTTGATTTTTTCATAATGCAAATGACTGATAGTTTTCTCAGCAGTTTCCTTAATACAACCAGCAATATCTAACTCAGCTACACTTTCCTTAACTCGATAAGCACCACCACTGCGGGGTTTTTTACCTTCCTCTTCAGTTTTGCTGTACAAATAAACAGAAGCTAAAGAATGAGATTCAGTTCTGACAGCACCTTCACTATTGAGATAAAATCTGTCAATATCTCTTTGTGCTAACCCATTATAAGGCACACTAGTAATAGCAGGATGAGTTGCTAATAATTCTTTTTCTGCTACTAATAGTTTTTCTATGAGTTCAGAAACAGGGGCTTGCAGGGCTTTTTCTTTATGTGGATTAGGAATAGGAATAGTTGCTTCTGGACTAAAATCAGGAACGTTTTCTTTGACTCCAAAAAAACTGGCTTCATAAGCCGTTTTTAAAGCTAATTCTAATCCTTTGGCATCTACATCTGTGGTGCTGGTAACACCCATTGTATTTTCTTCATTCCAGACTCGAACTGTTACCCCAGAACGGTTGGAAGCTTTGACTTGTTTGGGTTCTCCTTGGTCAACTTGAACGCTGGTATCATCTACGGTTGAACCGTAAATATCGAATTTTTTAATGCCGAGTTTGGCGGCATTTTCTTGGGCGTAGGTGGCGATTTCTTGAATGTTAGACATGATTCAATTTTAGATTTTTTGAACGCAGATGAACGCAGATAAACGCGGATAATATGGTTTATCTGTTTTCAACTGAATGATTTTTATTTGTTGTTTTTATCGGCCGCCAACGGTGATGGAATCAACTTTGATATGGGGTTGTCCAACTGTGGTATAAATGCTGCCGCTGACTGAGCCACAAAAGCCGGGAGCTAGTTCTAAATCTTGGGAACATAGGGAAATTTTATTCATAATTTCCTTGGCTTCACCGATTAAAGTAGCTCCTTTTAATGGTTTGGTAATTTTGCCATTTTCTATTAAGTAAGCTTCGTCAACGCTAAAGTTAAATTGACCTGTTGCGCCGACACTGCCGCCACCCATTTTCTTACAGTAAATGCCTTTATCAACGGAGGCAAATAGGTCTTCTGTTGTGTGTTCTCCACAATCAATATAGGTGTTTCGCATCCGACTTGCGGCTGCATAGGTGTAATTTTGACGGCGGCCACTGCCTGTTCGGGGGTGTCCGGTACGCACTGAACCAGTTCTGTCTGCTAGGAAGTTTTTGAGAATGCCTTTTTCAATTAATAATGTTCTTTGAGCGGGCATTCCTTCATCATCCATATCAATTGTGCCAAAGGCATTATCAGCGCGGCCTTCGTCCCATGCTGTTAGGCTTTCGTGGGCGATTTTCTCGCCTTTTTTATCAGCAAATGGGGTGGTTTGGCGTTCAATTTGGGTGGTTTCTAAAAGATGTCCGCAAGCTTCATGGAAAATTACCCCGCCAAAATGATTGGCCATGATAATGGGGTAAGTTCCTGATTCTACGTAATCTGCGTAAAGCATTTTACCAGCAGATTCGGCGATTTGTTCGGAAGCTTTTTGATAATCCCAAGTTTTCAGGAAGTTAGGGTCACTGGTATTACCAGCTCGTTCACCAATAGAAGAGCGATTAGCCCCGTCAGCACAAAGCAGGTTGAATCCGACAGACTGAGTGAGGCGGATATCACGGGCAAATGTTCCGTCACTACCAGCAACTAGTACTTCTTGCCAATCACGGAAGTAGGAAGCGCGGCGGGATTGAATATGGGTAGCTTTTTTATTAAGTTGGGCTGTACCATCTAGGAGGACTTCTCCCATTTCGCGGATAGAACTACATAAGGGTAGCCAACTGTCTTTACCGCGTTTGCTGGCGTAGTCTCTGAGTAATTCTAGGTTGATTTCGGGAATGAAGGCACTCGGTCCGGGTAGTTGTAGTCCTAAGATGGAAAGAGCTTTTTCTAAGGCGGCTTTTAAACCATTGAATGTGAGGTTGTTGGTGCTAACGTAGCAGTCAGCTTTGCCCCGAAATACTCGCACTCCTGCACCAGTAGATAAACTGGGGGAAATACTGGTAATGGTGTCTTCTTCGGCTAAACAACTGATGTAGTTGCGATGTTCTAAGAAGTATTCCACAAAATCAGCCCCGGCGGCGCGTCCTAGACCCAAAAGGGTTGCCAGTGGGGCTTCCCAAGTGTCATCGAAGCGTTCTGTGGTGGATGAATATTGTAAACTGGGAAGTTGATTTGAGAGAAGTAGGGTGTTTGTAAGCATTAAAAGCCTCGTCTGCTGGCGTTATCTATAGATGTGACTGACAATATCCTGGTGTACTCAGTCTAACAAATCTATGAAAGCCGTAGTTGGCAGTTAGGCTGTAGGGTTTTCCGCCATATTGTCTTTTGCAGCAAGGTTCAATAGTGAAGCTTTTAGTAGGAATCAAACCCGCTACAAAATAAATCACAGAACGAAGTCTATCACTGGTTTTGATTATTTCCCTCTGTGGCACAATTGATTGCAATTTACTGTAAGATCGGATATGACGGAAATAAATAATGTATTTTTTATACGGTATGATTTTTGTTATTATATACAATTTGAGATAAAACGCCAGTTTACTCAACTTAATTTTGCAATAATAGAGGTAAACGTTTCCCAAAATTATTAATAACTAAAAAGACTGTTTTATCAACAAAAGGAATCTAAAAAATGAGTTCTTATGCTTTTTGGAACAACAAAGGCGGAGTAGGAAAAAGCTTTCTTTGCTTTGTAGCTGCTTCTGAATATGCTCACCTTTACCCCGATACAGATGTTTATGTAATTGATTTGTGTCCGCAAGCTAATGTTTCGGAAACTTTATTAGGGGGATATCTCAAAAGCCCTGAAGCCCTACATTCTTTAAGTAGTAAGACACCTCGTGCGACAGTCGCTGGCTACCTGGAAGCACGTCTTAACTCACCCTTCCGAATGATTCCAGATGTATCTCCTTATGTGTGTGAGCCAAAGGAATTTAATCCACAAATACCAGAAAATTTGAGGCTTATTTGTGGGGACAATCTTTTAGAAATAATTTCTGAAGCAATTAGACAAACTTCTCAATTGCAAATACCAATAGATGCTTGGAAACAAGTGTTGAGTTGGATTCGAGATTTAACAGTTGCTCTGCGTACACATAGTGGTGACCGAGATACTCTGTTTTTAATTGATTGTAATCCTAGTTTTGCTGTATATACACAGCTTGGTCTAGTTGCAGCAGAAGGTATAGTTGTTCCATTCACTGCGGATGATAGTTCACGTCGTGCAATTGAAAATGTGGTGGCACTTCTATATGGTATTAGCGATCCTAATACTGCTCCTTATGCACGAATTAGTTTTGCAAAACGCGCAAAAGATGAAGGTTTATCTGTACCAAAATTACATACATTTGTGAGTAATAGGGTAACTATGTATGAAGGTAAAACTGCCTCCGCATTTATAGCTGTTAATAAAATTATTAAGAAAACTATGGATGATATACATAACAAAAATCGTCATATTTTTGCTAATCCTAAAGACTTTCCCAGCGAAAATTTTATTGAAATTCCAGATTATCACAGTGCTTGTGTCGTTGCTGCAACAACTGGTACTCCATTGCATAAACTTAAACCAGGTCCGAAAACAATTGGTGAGCAGCGAATACAATTAAATCCAGAGCCATTACAAAGGTATCGAAAAGCACTTGAAGCATTTGTAAACTGTCTCTGAGAGTATTACAGTGCCATCACCAGCAGCCTTAAAATATGATTTGGTAGCTCAGAAGGCTCGTATCTTACGTGATACTGCTACAGATATTCGCCTACGTCCAATATTAAATAGTCACACTCAAGTCTATTACCATTCAGCTTTAGCAATGTTTGTAGCAGGATGGGAAACGTATATTGAAGAACTAGTTCGCAACTTTTTTGATGTAACTGCAAACCCTTTAAATCCTCAGTTTTATGCTGTACATTCCCTTGCAAAAAATGCGGCAGAACGTTCGCTTAAACAATTTAATACGCCAAATGCAGATAATTCTCGTAATCTTTTAGTTCAATATACTGGTTACGACCCGATAAATGATTGGGTTTGGTCAAAAAGAAATATAAATGCACTAGCCACTCGGCAGATGCTCAACGAGATTCTGCAAGTAAGACACAGTTTTGCTCATGGCTTTCCTATTCCTGCAAATTCTTGGACACAAACATCAACAGGAAAAGTTAGACTGACAGCTAAAGCTATCAAAGATGTTGATGGGTTATTAAAATATCTTGTAGGAGTTACTGATGTTGGTATGAAGCAACATATTCAAACTATTTATGAGATATTTGTACCTTGGTGATATATTACTGAGTTAGCTAATCTGAATAAAGAAATATATTCATATCTTCATCAACTAAAATAACAGACAATTTTAGGCAAGTCGTGAATTATATAGTTTCAAAGTAACTATATTTGATAAAACTGTCAATATTCTCTTTCTCCTCAATTATTAATTTTGACGAGGGTGGATAATTGCCGACTTAATTGTATTTCGGTGCTACATTGCGAAAATTGCTTTAAAACCAATTTTTATTCAGCATTTTATGACTAACAATGACAACAAACATTAACAAACCAAACTGAATTTGCCAAGGTGCTAATACTAAACTCACAATAAAAATGACGGCTGTTAAAACACCTGCAATATTGGTGATTTCATCATCATTTCTTTTGAAGAGATAACCAGTCATTACACCTGTAACTAATGTCATTAAAAAAAATAAAGGCATCTTTGCTAATCTCTAAACTACGATCTACTATTTAATACTAGTAGATTAAAACTATCTTTGGGAGCGTTATTAACATTATACTTAAGTAAGGCAAAATGGCAAGAACCTGATTGAAATCCTATTGTGTGGCTGTTTTCCAATGGTGCCATTATTTGCTAAATTAACACTATCTATTCGTGCTGAAATCAATTTAACACTTTCAATTTGAATATCCAATGTTGAACATTTCCCAACTCCTTGCTACTGAACTCAATCTTAGACCCAACCAGGTACAAAATGCCCTAGAACTGTTAGCAGAAGGGGCGACAATCCCCTTTATTGCCCGTTACCGCAAAGAACGGACTGATGAAATGGATGAGGTGCAATTGCGAGATTTACAAGATAGGCATAATTACTTAACCGAATTAGAAGAAAGAAAAAAAGTGATTGTCAATGCGATCGCTCAACAAGATAAACTTACCCCAGAATTAAATGCGAAAATAGCATCCTGTTTACAAAAAACCGAACTTGAGGATTTATATTTACCCTATCGTCCTAAACGTCGGACACGCGCTACCATTGCTAGGGAAAAAGGTCTAGAACCTCTCGCAAGATTTATTCAATCCCTGAATATCAAAAATGGTATTTCTGCGTCATTAGAAGCAGAAGCAGCAAAATATATTTCGGAAACTTTGGGAGTAAAAAGCGCAGATGAAGCTTTGAAAGGTGCATCTGATATCTTAGCGGAAGAAGTAGCAGAAAAAGCAGAATCACGCGCTTATATACGCGAATATCTTTTAGAAAATGGGCTGTTTATTTCTCGAATTAAAGACGAACATCCCGAAGGGACAACAAAATTTGAAATGTACCGCAATTATCAGATTAAAGTCAAAAATATTGCCCCTCATAATCTGTTGGCTTTGTGTCGAGGAGAAGATGAAAAAATTCTCAGTTTTGAAGTTGCTTTTGATGAAGATATCGTACTTAGTTATTTAGAATTTCAAGAAATAAAAACCAAAGTTCGCAATATTCAAGATTTTTATCAAGCAATGCTAAAAGATAGTTTTAACCGCTTGATGAAAACTTCCTTAATTAGCGAAGTAACTAACGAGAAAAAAACCTTTGCTGACATAGAATCAATCAAAACCTTTGAAACAAACTTGCGAGAATTGCTATTATCAGCACCAGCAGGAATGAAACCGACAATGGCTATAGATCCTGGTTTTAGAACTGGGTGTAAAGTCGCAATACTAGATGAAACAGGTCAATTTTTAGAATATCAAGCTGTATTTCCCCACCAAGCAGTAGAACAACGCCAAAGAGCCGGACAAACTATTAAAAAATTACTAGAAAAATACCAAGTTCAATTAATCGCTATTGGCAACGGGACAGCTTCGCGGGAAACAGAAGAATTTGTGGCAGAAGTATTACCAAATATAGCCCATAAACCAGTTAAAGTCATGGTAAATGAATCTGGTGCATCTATATATTCTGCCAGCGACGTAGCTAGAGAAGAATTTCCCGAGTTAGATATTACCGTGCGGGGTGCAATTAGTATTGGGAGAAGATTACAAGATCCTTTAGCCGAATTAGTTAAAATCGATCCTAAATCAATTGGTGTCGGACAATATCAACATGACGTTGATCAAAAATTACTGAAAAAGAAATTAGATGAAACAGTGGAAAGTTGTGTTAACTATGTGGGTGTAGATTTAAATACAGCTTCCAAAGAATTGCTTACATTTGTATCGGGAATTACCCCAACCATAGCCAATAATATTATTGCCTATCGCAACGAAAATGGCGCATTTAAAAATCGTCGTCAACTTTTAAAAGTAGCGAAATTAGGACCAAAAGCCTTTGAACAAGCAGCAGGTTTTTTAAGAATCCGTGGTGGTGAAAATCCCTTAGATAATACCGCAGTTCATCCAGAAAGTTACTCTCTAGTGCAATCTATCGCTGCTGATTTAGGAGTATCCTTAAATCAAGTTACACAAATTGCAGAAAACCTCAAAAAAGCCAACCTGAAAAAATACGTTACTGACACTATTGGAGAACCAACCTTGCGGGATATTCTCAGCGAATTAGAGAAACCAGGAAGAGATCCTCGGGCTGAATTTAAATATGCTACCTTTAAAGCGGGAATCAAAGAAATTAGGGATCTAACAGTAGGAATGTCACTAGAAGGAATGATTACCAACGTTGCTAACTTTGGTGCTTTCGTTGATATTGGTGTACATCAAGATGGCTTAGTGCATATTTCCCAACTTGCTGATAGATTTGTAGATGATCCCAAAAAAATTGTCAAAGTTGGACAAGTTGTCAAAGTCCAAGTTTTAGAAATAAATGAAAAACTCAAACGTATAAGTTTATCAATGAAAGGAATTAAGCAATAAGAAGAAGGAGTCACTGTAGGGGCAATCCCCCTGTGGTTGCCCCTCTTGTGGAGTCACCGAGTCAGGAATTAGGAGTCATACCAATTCTATCTGAGGTTGCGTCAAATAAATGTAGAGACGTTCCATGGAACGTCCCTACAAATAAAAATAAAGCACATCTTTATTCAGAAATAGTATCAGGAATTAGAATAATTATAAAATCACAGAATCAACACCAATAAGTTAATTCTCTCTGTGTTTCTGTGACTCTACGTGAAAAAAATCAATTCTAACCTCAGACAGATAATAGTTCTACCCAACAAAAGATGTCAAACATTAATCCATATTTGAGAATAGTGGTTAGCCCTGATATTGCTATTACTGAGGTAAAAAAATGTTGGGATATTTTTTCATCGCCCTCGCTACAGCTTTAAGTTTGCTAATTGTTGACTTAGTTGTTCCCGGTGTCAATATTGCTAATTTTCCTGCCGCTTTAATTGCTGCTGTTGTGATTGGTTCAATTAATAGTGGCATTAAACCAACTCTTAATACCTTATCTCTACCTTTGACATATCTGACCTTGGGGGGATTTTCCCTAATTGTCAATGGTATTTGCTTTTGGTTAGCATCAGTTTTAGTTCCAGGTTTTCAAGTTCGAGGATTAATTGCTTTTATTCTTGGTCCTGTAGTTCTCTCTTTAGCTAATACCTTTCTCAGTAAATACTTCGCAGAAAAAGGTTTTGAATTACAAGATAGTCAATAGATAAACCAAATTTAAAACGAGGAAATATCCATGAACTTATTGCGTATACTGCTCGGTGTATTTTTACCCCCATTAGGGGTTTTTCTGACAGTTGGATTTGGTCCAACTTTGTTAATTAACATTTTGCTGACTCTGCTTGGCTGGCTTCCTGGTAGCATTCATGCAGTTTGGGTAATTGTCAAGCATGAAGAAAATATTAATAGAGAGGAAGGTACTTACTAAGTATAGCGAGAAGAAAAAAGAAAAGAAAAGATCCCCGACTTCTTTAAGAAGTCGGGGATCTAAATAAAGAATCTAAATTAAATTATTTAGGCGCGAATATCTTTTTCTTTGAATAAATCAGCCGTTGCTAAAAGTAACTCCCGTAAAGTTTGTTTTAATTGACGTTCTTTTTTCGCTATAACTCCACCTGCATTTGCCAATTTTTGTTCTAGAAGTGAATAATTTTCTTTTACCTGTAAGCTGATAGATTCAGCTTTTGGATGGGATTTATCACACCATTGTTTGGCTTCATTTAAATAATCCTGTACCTCTTGATCACTTCCACTATAACGTGCCGATAAATTTGCTCTGATAATTGCTGATTGTGCTTGTAATTGTGCATAGCGTTTCTTTAATAATCCAATTTCTTCACTATCTTGAATAGAATCAATTGCTGAATCAATCGCAATTTTCGTATCTGCTGATTTATCTTGACTTGTTTCTACTATCTTCGTTAAAATTCCTTCAATTTCTGTTTGTAGTTCTTCTTCTTCCCGATCTAATTGAGCTTGTAGACGCTTAATATCTGCTTGTGTTTTAACAATATCTGAGTGTTTTTTTAGATTTATAGCTTCCATAGCCCCTTCAATTGAAGCTACGACTCCCTCTTTAACTTCACTACCTTTTTCTTGTAAATTATCAATAACGGTAGAAACAGCATCATTAACTAAGTTACGCAGTTCATGAGAACCTTCTTGAAACTCAGAACCTACTTGAGAAATAGCAGATTTCACAATTTCCCGAATCCGTTCAGCTTTTAATTGTCCTGTTTCTTTCGCTTGGCGTAAATCTACTTGAATTTGTTCTTTAACGTTCTTATTAATGGTCATACTGAAATACAAATCTCATGTAACACTTACATTCATTTTGGCGAAATCTTCTGGCTATAAACACCCTCTAAAGAAATAGAACTATATCTATCTTCAGGTAGTTCAAGGGACATTAACAAGAATATCTCTGAATTTTTGATTTTTTAGGGAAATGTTACCAATTTATGAAATAATCAATATTGGTCAATCAGTAAAATTTAATTATGTGGCGGATAAATATCACTTGTGATAGTGAAGCATGGAAAGTATCCGGTGTTGAATTTAAGAAAATGGTAGAAAAATACCAATGTGAATTGATTGGTTCTAAAAAAATGCCAGATGGAAAACGCATCATGTCTTATAAAATGGAAGATGTCAGCGAAGCAGAAGCTTTTCAAGAAGAATGTACAAAGTTTATTGGCTTTATTTCTGATTTTGAAGCTTTATGAAAAAACTAATAATATTGATATTATCCACACTTTGCTTGTGGACTATCAATTTTACTTTACCTGCTAACGCTTTAGATACAGCCCCAGGGGCGGAAATTTTTAGTGTCCATTGTGCTGGTTGTCATATTAATGGAGGAAACATCATTAGACGTGGTAAAAACTTAAAAAAGAATGCACTCAAAAAATATGGGATGGATTCTTTAGCAGCGATTACAACGATTGTTACTAATGGTAAAAATAATATGTCAGCCTATAAAGATCGTTTAACAGTAGAGGAAATTCAACACGTTGCAGCTTATGTTTTGGAACAAGCAGAAAAAGATTGGAAATAATAATAATACAAAAAATATGACTTTACCTCAAAACAGCTATTTACAATTTACCCCCGATTTGAAGATTTGCCGAATTTTGAATGGAATGTGGCAAGTTTCCGGGGGACATGGACGCATTGACCGTACAGCCGCTATTCAAGCGATGTTTGAATATGTAGATGCTGGTTTTACAACTTGGGATTTAGCAGATCATTATGGACCAGCAGAAGATTTAATTGGTGAGTTTCGTCGTCAATTAATTGCGACTCGTGGTGAGGAAGCAGTTAATAATATTCAAGCTTTTACAAAATGGGTTCCTCGCGCGGGGAAGATGACAAAAAAACTGGTTGAGGAAAATATTGATATCTCCTTGAGAAGAATGGATGTGAAATCATTAGATTTAATGCAGTTTCATTGGTGGGACTATAAAGACTCTAATTATTTAGATGCTCTCAAATATATGGCAGAATTGCAAACTGAGGGTAAAATCAAACATTTAGCTTTAACTAATTTTGATACGGAACATTTGCAAATTATCACGGAAGCAGGAATTAAAATTGTTTCTAATCAAGTACAATTTTCTCTTGTTGACAGAAGACCACAAGTAAGCATGGTTAAATTCTGCCAAGAACATGATATAAAACTATTTGCCTATGGTAGTGTTTGCGGTGGTTTATTATCAGAAAAATATTTAAGTAAACTAGAACCAAAAAGTTCAGAAATTAATACTACCAGTTTAAGAAAATACAAACAAATGATTGCTAATTGGGGTAGTTGGCGATTATTTCAAGAGTTACTAACTACTTTAAAAACAATTGCTGATAAACATCAAGTAAGTATTACCAATGTGGCTGTAAATTACATCTTAAATCAGCCGTCTGTGGGAGGTGTAATTGTGGGTGCAAGATTAGGAATTGCGGAACATTTGTCAGATAATGCGAGGGTATTTGGTTTTAATTTAGATGCTGAGGATATAGACAAAATAGATGCAGTGTCTCAACAGTCAAAAGATTTATATAAGTTAATTGGTGATTGTGGGGATGAATATAGAAGATAATTAGATAATAAGATCCCCGACTTCTTTTTTAATCTGGTAAGTAAATTATAAATTAAGGTCAGAAGTCGGGGATCTGAAAACATCACCATAAACGCTGTATGGGATAGGCATCAAATTTGTTATCAATGCTGATGATAGGGATATTTTCTACCATAGCTTGTGCTATCAGTATCCTATCGAAAGGGTCACGGTGATGTAAAGGTAGTTGGGTTACAAAAAAAGGGAATAGGGAACAGGGAACTCTTAACCGGGAACATATAAGAAACTTTAGTTATGAGTTTAAATCTCAGTCACAAAAAAAGATGTTTTTTGATATGCGTAGCCCGAAAAAAAACAGTGTCATTATTTCAATCTCATGTTTTTAAACATGAGTTTTTCCTGTTCCGGTGTGCCTATTCCCTGTTCCCTCTGAAAGTAGTAATATGACTGATTTTTATATCCAATACTGTGAAGTCATTAATACTGATTTGCTGGGTGATAAATGTCTCAAATGGAAGATTAAAAATTAGCTTTCCTAACCCGTGTTTAATTCCCATTTCCCAAATACTAGCTATACTCAAAAAAATCTGATTATTCTCATCGTTAATTAATTCTAAAACTTGATTACTCAGTTTAGAATTATTTGTTACATACCAAATAAATGTATGTGTATCTATCAAAAACATTATTCCATGTATTCCTTAAAATCTTCAAGAGGTTCATCAAAATCATCAGCTATTGTTACCATTCCCTTTGCACTACTGGGTTGACGACGTTGTTTAATTGGTAATACAGGAATTAATTTTACAGCAGATTGATTATCTTTCATGATGATAATTTCTTCACCTTTAAGTGCTGCTTCAATCAAGTCAACTAAATGTTGAGAAGCTTCTTTCATAGTAATTTGCTGCATATTTATGACCTCAAAATCAATGAAATTTATTATATATGTTATACCTGATTTATTTAATCAAAGCTTGAAAACGTTTATCTTCCCGAATAGCATCAAAATCTGAGTCAGTTTTTGCCATTTCACGGTAGTTATCAGGATTCAAATTAATTGCTGTTTGTAGATTTTCAATTGCTTGTTCAATATTACCTTGCAGGGCATAATAACAAGCTTTATTGTACCAAGCTTCGTGGTAATCAGGTCTACATTCCAGTGCTTTGTCGTAGGAAGATATGGCTTCTTCATACCTGCCTAAATCATCTAGGGAAATGCCCCGGTTGTTCCAAGCATGGTGGTAATAAGGTTTAAATTCTAGTGCTTTATCGTAGGAAGATATGGCTTCTTCATACCTACCTAAATTCTTGAGGGAAATGCCCCGGCTGTTCAAAGCTTCGTGGTCATTAGGTTTAAATTCTAGTGCTTTATCGTAGGAAGATATGGCTTCTTCATACCTACCTAACTTATGTAGTGACCAGCCCCGTTTGTGCCAAGCTAGGTGGTAATCAGGTTTAAATTCCAGTGCTTTATCGTAGGAAGATATGGCTTCTTGATAAGATTTTCCAGCACGCTGTAAATTACCTAACTCCAATAGCAAATTAGCTTTTTTATCACTAGATATATCATGTTCAATAAGTTCGTGAATTTCTAAAATTTTTATATTTCTTTCTACTTCAGTTAAATTAATATATTGTTCATAATCTCCTTTCTCAATAATGCGGCTTGATTCTTGTTCTAAAGTTGTTGAATCTAAAGGAAAATTAAATAAACCAGAACGCCAATCAAAGAAATCGGGAGCGCGTTGAATAAAATATTTAATTGCAAACTGAGGTAATAAGAAAACAAAACACATTTTCAAATTATCTCTAAACCGTTCTCTCTGTTGATTCAAGTTAATTAAAACAGGAGGTACACCTTCCCAACTATAGGAATAGGTTTCTTTACTACTCCAACCTGCTAATTTTTTACATTCTTCATATTCATACAATGAAAACTCTAAACCAGTGATAAATAAAATATTAATTTGGTCTTTATTTGCTAAATTATTAATTATTTCATATAAATTATTAATAGATTTATCTAACTGTAAAACTTCTATATTTTTATTATTTATATCTTCTTTTACTTTAGTAATTAATAGTTTGCCTCCAGCCGGAGAACAGCGGACAAATAACAATTCAAACCCTTCTGTAAATTGAAGCGTCCGAATAAATGCTTGATATTCTTCATCTTTGTCTATTGGTAAATCATCATCCCAATCTGTGAGTTTAAGAGGCATCATTTTAGATAGATAATAATAAATGTAGGTTGGGTTGAGTAACGAAACCCAACGTTTAAGTAGGTAAACATAATAAAAACGATATATGTTTAGTTTTATGAAAACTGCGAAACGACCTATTTGCAAGGCATTCATTGAATTTACATTTCGTCATATACCTTTAATTTTTTCTGTTTACATACTTAGATCGTTCTTAATATTTACGTAATTAGGTTGGGTTTCACTTCGTTCTACCCAACCTACAATTTTTGAAGCTATTTTTATCCAGGATATGATTCCTTATAAGCATCCTGAAATTCTTTTATTCCTTTAATTAAAGGATGAATATCATACCAAACTTTACTACCTCCCTCTGCTTCTATATAACGATATTCTAAAACACAACGCTTAAATAATAAACCCCGATAAAGTTGATTATTAACTATCTCTTTAGATTGATGAACCTTTGCCAATGCTTCCCATTCATTATGAACAATTGTATGTTTATAGGTACTTCTCAATTCACTAAATGAACGTTGTAAGGCTCTTTTGGAAATAGGTAATGTTGTTGTATATTTAATTCCTTCCTTCATTAATAATAGTAAATTTCGTACATGACCACCACTCATCAAGCATAACATTTCTAAAGATTGCCTATCTTCAAATATATTAATAATTGAGCGACCTGGATCAATCTCACTCAGGCGTTTTTGCAATAGTTCAATAACCTTATTAATTCCCCTTTGATAAGGTTCATTTTCAGGTGTTTGTACCATAATCATTGGTAAAACCTGGGAAGTTCCATAAATATCCGCTAATGATGAAGCCCGATTAGAATAAATTAAAGAAATTGGAACTGTATAAACTAAATGACAATCTAAATCTTTCAATTGTTCATTACGATCTATAAAAATTTGGTCATGATTACTACGCCCATCTGGTTTGATTATAGGTACAATTCTATCTAAATTATCGATAATCAAAACTAATTTATTATATTTTGGTTCTGAAAGTACCTTATCTTTGGCATCTTGAATAAACTCATTTAATGCCTTTGTTAAAGTAGTAGTATGAGGATTAATCAACTCACGAATTTTTTCCCGTTCACCAGGTTGAGTTCGCATCTTGGTGGTAATTTTAGCAAATAGTGGAATTTCTTTCTCAATTGATAATTCTTCTAGAGAAATATTCGTTTGTAGTAAATCTCTTAAATCTTCCCATCGTTCATGTAGCCAATTCAAGACAGCTTTGGAATCAGTTTTATCTTGAAGTGCTGATAATATATTTTTTGTAGCGGCTAAAAGAATATCTGTATATTGGGTATCTTCTGGATCGATATCTTCCTCATTTGCTGCAAAATAAATAACAAAACACTTATTTTCATCTAAATACTTTTGTAACCGCAGTAATTCTGTAGATTTACCTGCACCACGATGACCAGCGTACAATTGACAGGTGTTTCTGTCAGAGTACAAAATCTCACTTCCTACCGCTTCTAGTATATCCCCATCACCGCGCACTTCGTGACAATCAACATAAGCAGGATGTCCAGCCGGTAAGGGTTGGAAAGGGTCAAAGGCGTTAAATAGCCGTTTTAAAAAGGCAAAATCTGATGTCATAGTAGAAACCTCACCACATAGGGATATTTTAGCGTAAAAATACTGAAATTAAAACTATTTAGATCCCCGACTTCTCACAGAAGTCGGGGATCTAATCTTTAGGTTACAGTAGATTAAAAAATTCTCAATTATCAAATATGAATAACAAAACCATTCCCACAGGTTACCTACGCAAAGTCCACCATATCGCTTTCAATGTTGCCGATATGCAAGCCTCTCGCCATTTTTACAGTCATATTTTAGGCTTACATGAACTCACAGGAGAAGAAATCCCAGAAACATTAAAAGAACTCGTTGCTGTGGGTAAAGTCGCTAATTTCGTCACTCCTGACGGTACAGTGATAGACTTATTTGGAGAACCAGAATTATTACCACCAGATCCCAATCCTAGTAAATCATTTACCAGAGCATATCATTTAGCATTTGATATTGATTCCCAATTTTTTGATCAAGCTGTGTCCGTGATCAGAGAAAATAATTTAGTCATTGCTTATGGACCGCTTACCCGTCCTACAGGTAGAGGAGTGTACTTTTATGACCCCGATGGATTTATGATAGAAATTCGTTGTGATCCTGATTAAATGCCAAAATAGTATTGTAGGGTGTGTGAGAACGAAGTTCATAACGCACCGTTATCAAAATTTTAGGGCGATATTTGCGATATCTGAAACAAAGCTAAAAATGTACATTCCCAAACTAAACGAGGTTGGGCATAACAAAGTAAATGTTTCCGAGTTTTTTCTAACTGTTGAATAATTTTTGGTTCATGTATTTGTTGCCAATAGTATTGTTGTAAATAATCAATTAACCATAATTGGGCTTCACTATCTAATTCCTTATCAATTTTCTTGGCTAATTCTAAAGCATGACGGTAAGATGTTGGCGTTTTCTTCACCTGTGCTATAAACTCGCTAGGAATATTTTGTAATTGTTGATAAGATGAAATCGCATTTCCTGGACTACCTGCGGCGATATTTAGAACTTCTGGATGTTGCAAAATCTCAGCATTTCCTGTTTGCGTCAATACCTGATTCATGGCGGCAGTATCTAACCGATAAAAAGGAACTTTTTGACAACGGGATACTAAAGTTGGTAACACAGATTCCGGGGAAGGGACAATTAAAATTAATGTCGCTTTTCCGGGTTCTTCCAAAGTTTTCAACAAGGCATTGGCCGCAGATTCTGCCATTGTTTCCGCTTGTTCTAAAACTATGACATTTCTCAATGCTTCCAACGGTGGACGGGAAAGAAATTGCGTAATTTCTCGAATTTGTTCTAAACGAATTACTGGTGGTGCTTTGCGTTTAACTCCCTTTTCTGCTGCTTCTGCTGGGGTGAGTCTTTGTCCTTGATATTGATAAGTTGGTTCTACCCACAATAAAGCCGGATGATTTCTTTGACGAATCCGATTTTGTAAAATGGGAATTTGATCAGGTTTTACAGAACTAGAAAAAAGTAATTCAATAAAACACTGTGCCGCTAAACTTCTGCCTACACCATCTGCACCCACAAACATATAAGCTGGTGCAACTCGGTTTTGTTTGACTGATTGGGTTAATAATTCGACTGCTTGCTGTTGTCCAACTAATGGGGAAAACATAAATTATGAAAACAGGCAATTCTGTAAGATTTGCTGGATATTTTTTTGCACAATATCTTGACTACCACTGCCATCTACTCGCACAATTCGGGATGGATAAGATACAGCTAACTCCGTATATCCTTGTTGTACTTGCCGATGAAAAGCTATTGTTTCCTGTTCAATTCGGTCTAGTGCAGCTTGTCCACGTTTGCGCGATAACCCTACCTCCACATCCACATCTAACCAAATAGTTAAATCACTTTCCAAACCCCCAGTAGAAATCTGATTAAGTTGATTAATTATACTCATATTTAAACCCCTACCATAACCTTGATAGGAGATAGTAGAATCAGTATAGCGATCGCATAGAATATATTTACCTATGGCTAAATTCGGTTTTAATTCCTCTTCAATATGTTGCGCCCTATCTGCTGCATACAATAGCAATTCTGTCACTTCCCCCACTGGCTTGTTTTGTGACTTTTCCAACAATAACCTCCGCAAATCCTTTCCTAACTCTGTTCCCCCCGGTTCACGAGTCAGCACCACGGATATATTTAAACTTTCTAGCCATTGAGAACACAGTTGTATCTGAGTAGTTTTACCACAACCTTCCACGCCTTCAAAGACAATTAATTTACCACTCATATTTTTTAAGTTACGTCTGGAGTTCCTGTAAAGGCATATTATTTTACCTCTATTAGTTGACCGAAAAATTTTAGATTTTAGATTGGGAATTTTCGGGACAAGCCCCGCCCCTTCAGGGCGAAATTCATCCAAAATACTCGCTGCGCTGCGTACGCTTCGCTAACGTAAATCCAAAATTGATAGACCCGTGGGACAAAAATTTTATTCTAATCCCATAGCGGTATAGCTAAGGAGAGAGCCATATTCTTAGCTACTGAATCATATTGTGATACAATTTCCTTCAGCTATAACAAATATTTATGACAAGTTCCCAGAGTCCAATTCCTCATCAGCAACCATTCCAAAGCTTACCCAGAAATATGAGTACCTTGGAAACCTGGACTTTTAGTGTAACAAATTATCTCATTTGGATCACATTAGTACCAACTATCCATGCGGAATTGGGAACAGCAGCTATTTTTGTTTGGGTTCCTGGTGTCATTGTGGGAATTTTCATCAACTATCAAGTTAAACATCTAGGTAAAAATTTATTAAATGTATCTGGAGGTACTCCTAACTACATAGCTCGGTTATGGACAGACTACCCAATTATCGGACGCTATGCAGCAATTGGATATCTAATAACATGGATTTCAGTAGTATCTCTCAATGCTGTTTTGATGACAGATATGATTAAAGCCAATCTAGATGTCTTGGGGATTGCTTTTCCAGAACAAATTTTCAAAATTGGCTTTACTTTATTACCATTTATTATTGCTTTTAGTGGTAGTCGGACATTAAATATTTTACATTTATTATTTTCATTTCCGGCTTTAATTTTACTCTTATTATTTTGTTTTCAAGGACTAGGTTTTTTAGCTTTTTCTCCGGAAAGTCCTGGCTTTTTTCCCCAACATTGGACATCATTAAGTTTTATAGATTGGGCTAAATGGTTTTTCTTTATTAGTTATGTAACTTACAGTTGTGAAACTGTTTCCTCCTTTGTTGCTGATAGTCAGCATCCTCAAAAAACTTTAAACTTTTTAGATATTGCCGCTTGGTTAATGCTGCCAATTTTTATCGGTGGTTCTTGGGTAATTATGCGTTTATCAACTATTGAAGGTTTGAATGATATTACTTATCTTAACTTTGTAGTCGCATCTGTGTCTTTTTGGGGAGATTTTGCGCCAATAATCATTACTTTTCTCCTAGCTAGTAGTTCTTTATTAAGTTCAGTAACTGCTGTTTCTAATTGTCCCCGTATTATCTACCAATTATCCTTAGATAAACATCTAGCACCAGTATTTTCTCTAATTTCTTCTCGTGGAGTATTTGGTTCATCTTTAGTTTTGAGCGTCTGCATAAGTATTGTCTACTTTCTATGGGGAAATGTATCTCAAATTATTCTGATCGGAAATGTGACTTGGTTTATCTCCTTCATGGTCATGCACTTAGGATTAAGTCGAAAACGCCATCAACCAAATATATGGCTAAGAAAACTATCTTTAGGATTATTTATATTAGAAACTATAATTTTGTTTATCAGTGCATACGCTTGGGGTTGGGAAAACTTTACATTAGGATTTTTATCTCCTTTTGTGGTTTTGATAATTGATGCTTTGGTGCGTTATTTTCCTTTACCTATTTTTCGTTCCCCTTGGTGGATAAAACTCTATAAATCACAATTACAAACATCAGTTAAAAATCCCCTAGTTATCCAAGTAGGAATATTGGTGTTTTTACTATGCAGCGCTGTTTTAGCAGGTTGTTTATTTGTTTGGGAATTGAATGTAGGTTTGATGACTATTACTAGAAATTTAGTCGTTATTCTCTTAGTAACTATAGCATTTGTGGGAGTAGCAATCGCCTGTTGGACAAGTTTACCCCAAGTAATTGCCCTCACAGAAGCCAGGGAATCGGCTAAACATCTATTTACTGTTGCCCAAGATGCTATTTTAGTAGTAGATGAACAGGGGATTATTCAGCAAGCAAATCCCGCTACAGAATCTTTTTTTGGTTGTCAACCATCTGAATTATTAGGAAATCATCTGCAACAATGGCTGCCAGAATTAACAAAATATCCAGAACAATGGCATCAACGTGGAGAACACACCCTACCCGATAATTATAAAATCAGAACTCTAGAAGTTTCTATTTCAGATCGAAATCATCAAGATTTTCATGAATATGTGGTAATTATTCACGATATTACCCAACGTAAACAAGCCGAGGAAATATTACGGCAATCTGAAGCCAAATTAAGGCAAGAAGCACAACAACTTGCAGCTCAATTAGTCCAAAGTGAAAAAATGTCGAGTTTGGGACAATTAGTAGCAGGTGTGGCACATGAAATTAATAACCCAGTCAGCTTTATTTATGGTAATCTTACTCCAGCAAATCAATATACTCAGGATCTAATTAAACTCATTCAACTTTATCAACAGCACTATCCTAAACCAGTTCCAGAAATTATTACAGAAATAGCAGAGATAGATTTAGATTTTATAATTGCAGATTTACCAAAATCACTAAATTCAATGGAATTTGGAGCAAAAAGAATCAAAGATATTGTCCTATCTTTACGCAATTTTTCCAGGTTAGATGAAGCCGAAATGAAAGCCGTCAATATTCATGAAGGTATTGATGGTGCATTAATGATTTTACAAAATCGTTTAAAAGCTTCTCCAGAACGTCCAACTATTGAAGTCATCCAAAAATACGGAAAATTGCCCAAAATTGAATGTTATGCTGGACAACTCAATCAAGTATTTATGAATATTTTAGCAAATGCGATTGATGCTTTAGAAGAATCATTAATTACAGGCAAAATTACAGGTAATGCCAAAATTGAAATTCATACTGAAATCTCTAAAGATCAACAAATAATAATAAGGATTCAAGATAATGGTATCGGTATTCCTGAAGATATCCAAAAACGTTTATTTGAACCATTTTTCACAACTAAACCCGTAGGTAAAGGCACAGGTTTAGGCTTATCTATTAGTTATCAAATTATTACAGAAAAACATCATGGCAGTTTACAATGTATTTCCGCACCAGGAACAGGAACAGAATTTATAATGACAATTCCCTCTAATCAAAAACAAATCTAAGCATTGTAGGGTGGGCATTGCCCACCATCATTAGAATATCATAGACAATCCTCATCTCATATCTTTGTTTAATTCCCCCAAAGATGTATAGTAAAAAATTGATCTGCGAGTAATCCTAATATTTAAATTTTCCATACCAAGTTAAAAAATCATAGATAACAACTTTATGTAAAGCTGCACAGAATCATAAAATCCATTAATTCATCCGTCTTTATCTGCGTTTATCCGCGTTTATCTGCGTTTGAATTATTCTTAAAATCCTATTCTATGCAGCTTTATTTTAATTTGGTATAAGGTATTCTCGTTTTGCTTTCGCGGTAGAGTGTTAAATGTAACTGGTTTAGGTGAGAATTTCCAGCAAGCGATCGCTCAGGCTTATACGGGCTAGAATAAACAAAAAGAGGGAATCAACAAGCTAGTAGATGTCTGGGTGTTATTGTTTTTGTTTATTTATAATTTTGTACTAACTTTGTACTAAAATTGAATAGCAAGACACAGAGAAAAATAGCGTTTTATGTCAATAATTGCGCTCAGAGCGTGGTATCTACCAGATTATGAACCAATTATAGAATTGGAGAAACGTCCTCCGGATATTCGGTTAAGTAAAAAAAGCTTATTAAAATCAGGATTGCGAGCAGACTTTTTAGAGGAAAGCGACACAGTAAAAACATCAACGTGGTTTGGAAGATATCTAGAAGGGGAAAATATTGAGTTTTATATTGAAGGTAGTGGTGGATATTCCGTAGCGAATATTGACTTAATTAGTCATGAAATTTATTTTACCAAACAGGCTCTATTAGCTCAGTTAGATCCAACAATATATTTCTGTTATCAAACTGAATATGGGACAGCCAATCATATCCTGAAAGAAGAATTACTTACCAGTTTAAAAACCATAAATGAGCGATCGCGTTTTCCCCTAACATTAGTAGAATCATCTCGTCCTAAAAATTCTCCTCTACGTCTAAGTTCCACCAGTACGAGGAAAATCCGTAAGAGTTTATTATTTATTGCCGATATTACACCTATAACTAGCATTGAAGGTCAGGAAACAAATCAACTAATTCCCAGTCCTAATGTTTGTGTAGAAATGGGTTATGCTATTCACACTAAAAAATCTGAACAGATTTTACTAGTGCAAATGCAACGCCCAGACTTAGATGGACAATTTGCCTTTGATTTACCTACCCAGCAATTTTTACAATTTCAAGACAGTACAGAACTCAATCAAATGCTGACAGGGATGATTAAAACCCAATTAGCTAAGTTTAGATTATTTTGAGTTTTGAAAGGGGTACAAAATTTACTCCTGATTTGTAATCCTGTAACTCCTGCTGTATTCTTTATTTCCTCTTTCCATAGTGGTGTAACGTGGTTAACAATAGAGTAAATGTATCTTTAGTGATGTGAATTTATGCCCAGAACTCCCAACGAGTATGCTGTCTTCCTGCTTTTAGATAATGGACATCGGGAAGAGGTGCGTTTTCCTACTATTCAAGAATTTCAAAAGTGGTACAGCGGTGAGCTTGTGCCAAAGTCCGCATCTAATGATTTTATTAGCGTACCGATTAAGAATATTCAGGGAGAATATATGGTGGTACGTCCGTCTAAAATTGCAGGGATTCGGGTAGAACCGATTTTTAATTCCAGTATTGAAAGATAAAAAATGAGAAAAAACCTAACTTTGCTGGCCTTAAGCCTGGGAATTGCCTTTATAAATCCACTTTCCTCAGTTGTAGCTCAAGCTCCTAATTCACAGCCAATACCAGTACCCTCTGAAGCACCACCAGCAGTATTACCAGCACTCGAACCTATTAATTTAGACAGTGTTTGCACGCCCCAAAATTGCTTGGGTTTCGACGAACAGCTTTGGGGTAGAGGAGGGGATAAACAAGCTCTGCTAACTTCAATAGATAATAGTTTGGGCTATTTAGCTAGGAGTAAAGCCATTGAAGCCTATCAAAATTATCCAATTCAGGGAATTACTCTAAATCGAGTCCGTCGGAGTTTGGTACGCTTTCGGCAACTTGTTGTTAGTTCTGGGTCAGCGGCTGAACTACAAGCTGCTGTGCGTCGGGAGTTTGTTTTTTACCAATCTGTTGGCAATGATGGTAAGGGAACTGTTAAGTTCACAGCTTATTATGAGCCTGTGTATATTGCCAGTCGAGTTAGGACTGCTTTATACAAGTATCCTCTTTATCGTCTGCCACCGGATTTTCAGAACTGGCCGAAACCCCATCCCAAACGGATTGATTTGGAAGGGAAAAATGGGTTGCTAGGGGATAAAAGTAAGTTACGAGGGTCAGAAATTGTCTGGTTTAGTAATCGTCTAGATCCTTACATGGTGCATATCCAAGGTTCTGCCCAAATTAAATTAACTAATGGGCAAAAAACCTCTGTTGGTTATGCTGGAGGAACTGATTATGCTTGGACTTCTATCGGCAAAGAACTAGCAAAAGATGGCAAACTGCCACTTAGCGGTTTAACTATGCCCAAGTTAATTACTTATTTCCGCCAACATCCCCAAGAATTGAGTAATTATTTACCTCGTTGGGAAAGATTTGTTTTCTTTGAAGAAACTAACGGTACAGCAGCTACGGGCAGTCTTCTTATCCCTGTAACTCCAGAACGTTCCATTGCTACAGATAAATCTCTTATGCCACCAGGCGCACTGGCACTGATTATCAATTCATTTCCTTATCCTAGTAATGGTGGAAAACTAGAACCGCGTCTAGTTAACCGTTTTGTCTTAGATCAGGATACAGGCAGTGCAATTAAAGGACCAGGAAGAGTAGATTATTTCATGGGTTCTGGTCAACTAGCAGGCGATCGCGCTGGTATTGCCGGCGGCAATGGTTCACTATTCTATTTACTACTCAAACAATAGGAGTCACCGAGGTAGGGGCGCAGGGCTTGCGCCCATTCAGGAGTCACTCCTCTGTTATCTAATACGGTGGATAACCAAATTCATCGTCATCAGCATACACATAAGAATTGGTAACACTAGACGTTTCTACTTTAGAAGCCTCTGGTTTAATCACTTCCTTACCAAATTCTTTGTATTCTTCAAAAGTCTTACAAATTATTTCTGACTCAGGGGAATCTGAGGCAATCATATAATCTATTAATGTTGAGATTGTGGGATGTTTGTAATCTACAGTTGAAGCTACCAAAGCAATATTTGGTTCTATGCCTCGTTCTTCAGGTTCAATAATGGGGCAAAAAATTCCATGAGCATGAAATAAAGGACCCTTTGGAGTTACTGGTTTCTTTTGAAAACCAGCATAAGCTTTTTCTAATTCTCCAGCAAAACCGCCAGTAATTCGCCCTTGTTGGTATTCAGCATAATTTTTTCCAAAACTAGCACCAGGTGAACCACTCAGAGTTAATTGCAGCGGTGATTGATGTAAAAACTTTTTATCTTCACCTACTAAAAAAATCAAATGGCGAGTATAAATTTTAAATTTAAGTTTATCAGCTAAAAACTCTTCTTTGTAATCTTTGTAAGTACCTAGTCTAATTTTGGTTTCTCGGTCTTGAACAGATAATGGACCACGACGCACTATAACTAATCGAGGCGTAGTAGTAATAAATATTGTTTCTACTTCTCCAGAACTAAATTCATGGTCTACCTGTTGCCAATTATCATCTGGTTTAAATCCAACAGCTTGAGCATTATCGCGACTAATTGCTAAACCATAGCTTTGCAATCCATCCGCACCATAGCGAGGATTGATCATTAAACCCCAAGGGACGATTTGGGAAGGTGGGGCGTTAAATTTTTCGTCTTCAAAGTCGAATTTAGCAGGTGCTTTCATAATTTTAAAATATCAATGTGTTTAGTTTTATGGTCTATCTCTTGTACCATATTTTGTACCACCTATCATCAGATATTAGGCATATTTTCAATTAGATTGTCACGATTTCTGTCTAATCAGTGGCAATTGGGTATAATTACTGCATGAGTTAAATAAGAGGAAATAAACCACGTCGCAGGGATATTAGGGACGAAGGAAGAAGGTTAACTAACATTATACTCAAAACGGTTTAATAATTTGATTCTATAGGTAGGGGGTAAAGCATGAGCTAAATCCCCTAAGCATCTAGCTTTTTCATGATCCTCTAAAAGTCCATGTTTTAACCGTGTTTAGTATAGTTAGAGACTTCCAAATAAAAAAATATCCCAAATTCTCTTGTGGTGCAGGCATCTTGCCTGCTAATAATATAAGGAGGGATCAGATGCCCATCCCACAAGATTGGATAATTTTTTTTGTGGCGTTCTCTTAGCTTTTTTGTATCGGTTGAGTTATGAGGTGAAGTAGCACTTTATTTCAATTTGGGAAAAAGTCAGATTTGATCACTAGATGAATATCAAAAGGACATTGAACAGGAAAAACAGTCAGGGATAAACCAGTTTCTGATGATGCTAAATCTCTGGCTTTTTGATAACATTCATCAAATATCTCTAAAAAATAATTATTTAAGCTGGGACTATTGGCAAAATCATCTTCTAATCGGTTACGATGTTCCTTAATGGTTGTACGCCAACTATTTGTGCGTTTATCTGGTTGATATTGCCATTTTAACAGGTGCATTAATAAAATTCGTAAGTTACTTTTAACTGATTTTTTATCATTATTACCCATAGTTTCTACTTCGGAAATCAGATTTTCAATATCTAATTCATCAAATCTTTTTTGTTGTAATAATTCAATGGTTGATTCAACCCATAAATTAAAATCTTCGTCATAGAGAAAAGGGCATAAAGTTTGCATAAATACCTCTTATTCTTCAGAATAAAATTAGCGTTAGGGTCATTAATGAATTACCCTAATTATTGTCCAAATTAGACATCTCCAGAAAAGAATGTAGAGACGTTCCATGGAACGTCTCTACAAGGGTTCTAGGATACGCACATTTAATTTCTACCAGATGTCTATTATAAAGCTCCGGCGGCAGTTTTATCAAGAACGCTATTACTTAAATGTCCGGTAATATTCATCGCTTGCAGCACTGGATAACCTTGAATACCATCAGGATAATCAATGACACTCACAGCGCCATTACCTTGACGGAAATTCCAGAAATTCTCATTGGATAAACCGAGAATATGGCACAACAAGGTTTTATTAGTGGCATCATGGGCTACTACTAATCCTTGTTGTAATTGCTGCGATTGGGCATTTTTAACTATGGTATTCCAATCGGCAACACTCCGTTTTTTTACTTGTTCTAAATTTTCCCCTTCTGGCATTTGCACTTCGGCAGGTATTGTCCGCCAACTTTCTAATTCTCCAGGAAATTCTTGCTCAATTTCTGATTCAAATTTTCCTTCCCAAAGTCCATGACTAATTTCTCTTAAACCATCAAATAGTTCTAATTTTAAACTAGCATGATACTTTAAGATAATTTCCGCTGTTTCTTTGGGACGGGACATGGTACTACTAACAGCAAAGTCAATATTTACGTCTTTGAGAAATTCTGCGGCTTTTTCGGCTTGGTTTCTACCATTATCATTGAGGGGAATATCAATTTGTCCTTGAAACTTGCCTTGACGATTCCATTCTGTTTCACCGTGACGGACTAATAATAATCTTACCCCTTGATGACCAGGACGCAAGGAAGGGAAAGTTTCACCCAGATGTTGAGTTTGATTCATGGATTCTAACTGCACTGGTTCACCTAAACCACCTGCAAAATTCAAGATACTAATTCCACAGTTAGATTGTTGTAAACAATGGTAGCGACTGGGGGAAATTCCCAAAGCTGTGCTAATTAAGGCGCGATTAATGCCATTATGACCAACAATCAGGATGGTTTCGCCTTGATGTTGGGGGAGAATTTCTTGCCAAAACTGTTTAGCTTGGGCATATAAAGCCAGAACTGGGAAATGTTCTTTAGTTCCTAATGCTTCATTGATAAGCATTCTGAATTCGTGGGGACGTTCTTTCCAGGTGCGATAATCTTCTGTAAACTTGTCTTTGACTTCACTTGTCGTCATTCCTACCCACAGGGGTAAATCAACTTCTACCAACTGTTCATCAATTTGAATAACCGCAGATTTTTCAGTTAATTGACTGTGGATAATTTCGGCTGTTAATTTTGCTCGCTGGAGGGGACTACTATAAATAGCTTGAAAGGAAATACTACTGAGGGCTTTACCTGCTTGATTGGCATCATTTTTACCTTTCTCGGTTAATGATGAGGCATCTGTCCGCCCTTGAATACGTTTTTCTATATTGTAGGTACTTTGGCCATGACGCACGATGATCACACGGGTCATTTTTTGTCTTCCTTTATATCAAAGCAATAATTTTACTGCAAAATGTCTCAGGAAGAATAGGGAATAGGAAACAGGGAACAAGAATTATTGAGGGCGAGGAAAACCCGCCCCTACAGGGTTTAAAATTTTAATATTTACCTGTGAATACTCGTTCTGCTGGGCCTGTCATGTAAATCCGGTTGTCAATTTCTGACCATTCGATTTCTAGGGGTCCACCTGGTAATTCGATAGTAGCAGTGCGATCGCACTTATCGTTCAATACGCCAGCTACCAAGGACGCACAAGCCCCTGTGCCACAAGCAAGGGTAATTCCTGCCCCCCGTTCCCAAACGCGCATTTTCAAATAGTTACGATTGACTATTTCAATAAATTCGGTGTTGATTTTTTTGGGAAATACGGGATGATTTTCAAATTGGGAGCCAATGTTTTCTAAATCAATGGCTGTGACATCTTCGACAAAGGTAATACAGTGGGGATTTCCCATACTTACACAGGTAACATTCCAAGTCTTCTCAGCGACTTCTAAGGGTTGATTAATGACTTGAAATTCATTAGGTGAGAGGGTTGTGGGAATTTCCCCTGCTAATAATCGGGGTTCACCCATATCTACTTTTACTTGACCCTCATCTGTGAGTTGGGGTGTAATTACACCTGCTAAAGTATGAATACGATATTTATCTTTGGTGCGGGCAATGCCTTCTAATTCGGTCAAAAATACCGCTAAACAGCGAATTCCATTACCACACATTTCTGGTTCTGAACCGTCGGAGTTAAAAATCCGCATGGTGTAGTCCGTGCCATTTTGTCCAGGAAGTGCGAAAATAACACCATCTGCTCCAATACCAAAATGGCGATCGCACCACTGAACTGCTTGTGCGGGTGTCAATACTGGTGTCAATGAGGAACGGTTATCAATGAGGATAAAATCATTACCGAGTCCGTGGTACTTAGTAAATTCGACTGCCATGTTGCTTTGTTCAAATAATTTATCAAAGATTCATTAATTTTATTCAAAAACTGGGGAATTAATCATTTTTCAATGAGCAATCACCAAATACCAACTACTAATCAAAAGATGGCAAGTAATCAATTTGATACGTCACTACCTAGCACTCGTCAAGTGCAACGGTGTATTAAAGAAAAAGTCACAGTCGAATTTAAGTTAATGACTGGTGATTTGATCACAGGTCGTGTATTTTGGCAAGACCATAATTGTATATGTGTTTTTGATGGTAATAATGAGCAAATTACAGTTTGGAAACAAGCGATCGCTTACATAAAACCATTGGGTGATATGGTAGGTGAAAGAGGTTAGTATTGGTTAGTGTCACGAAGTTTTCGCCACGAAAAGAGGCGGTAAATCAGGGTAAAAGAGACGAAAACAGGTGTAATGAGAGGAAAATAGCAATAATCTGTCTCTAGCTGGATTAAATGTCCAAAAATGACCGCTATGGATTAAGGATGACTGAAAGTGAGGTAGTCCGCAATGACCATAGCTGAAAGTTAGTGTCATTATTTTTTCACCACTTGGATCATGCTCTTTCAGAGACCCTTGCATTATGACCGTTTCAAGATCAGCTTTTTGGGGGTGGCGAAAACTTCGTGACACTAACGAAATACCATCATATAGCCATTGATATCTGTAACTCAAATCTCTAAAAATTGTTGCCATTGTTTTTTTCCTGCCGATAAAGCTTTATATTTAATAAAGATATATTGTTAACATTAGTAAAAAATCTGTAAAGATTGGGAGAAAGTAACTGCTATGGGTCGTATAGGGGTATTATTACTTAATCTCGGTGGTCCGGATAAACTCGAAGATGTCGGTCCGTTTTTGTATAATCTGTTTTCTGATCCCGAAATTATCCGCTTACCGTTTAGTTGGATGCAAAAACCTCTAGCTTGGTTTATTGCTAAACGGAGAGAAAAAACATCTCAAGCAAATTATAAAGAAATCGGTGGCGGTTCTCCATTGCGGCGCATGACAGAAGAGCAAGGAGAAGCCATTAAAGCCCAGCTAGGTGAATTAGGACAAGAAGCTAATATCTATGTGGGAATGCGTTATTGGCATCCTTACACGGAAGAAGCGATCGCCCAACTTACTCAAGATAACATTGATAAGTTAGTAATTCTCCCACTTTACCCCCAGTTCTCTATCAGCACCAGTGGTTCTAGTTTCCGGTTATTAGAACAACTATGGAAAGAAAACCCCAAACTCCAAAGTCTTGAATATACTGTCATTGACTCCTGGTACAAAGAACCAGGTTATCTGCAAGCAATGACAGAGCTTATAATTGGGGAACTTGAGAAATTTCCTCATCCTGAGAACGTGCATATTTTCTTTAGCGCCCACGGTGTCCCCAAAAGCTATGTAGAAGAAGCCGGCGACCCCTATCAGCAAGAAATTGAGGAATGCACCTACTTAATTATGCAAACCCTCAACCGTGCCAATCCTCACACTTTAGCCTATCAAAGTCGAGTTGGTCCTGTAGAATGGCTACAACCATATACAGAAAATGCACTGAAAGAACTCGGTGCAAAAGGCGTGAAAGATTTGGTAGTTGTCCCCATTAGTTTTGTTTCCGAACACATCGAAACACTGCAAGAAATTGACATTGAATATCGAGAAATAGCTGAAGAAGCAGGAATACACAACTTCGGACGTGTCCCTGCACCCAACACCAATCCAGTGTTTATTAAAGCCTTATCTGACTTAATAATTGATGCTCTTGAGCAACCTGACCTAAAACTTTCTCAAGTCACCCAAATGAAAAAAAGGGTGAAAATGTATCCTCAAGAACGTTGGGCATGGGGAATCACCACCAGTGCCGAAGTCTGGAATGGTCGCATAGCAATGCTAGGATTTATCGGGCTGATTATTGAGTTAGTTACTGGTAAAGGCTTACTACACGTTATTGGACTTTTACACTAGGGAAAAATTAACAATTAAAAATTAAAAAATGGAACTTAAGGACTGTACAAATTAATCATGGTATGCATTCGCAAAAATAGTTTGTTTCAGACTGCGACCAATGATATTTTTCCCAAGAAATGAACTATGGGGTAAGGGTGTAACACTGCTAAACCCTTACCATAAATGTAGTTTTTGCAGTCAGCCCTTTTTACTTGGTGATTAGCAACAGTTTTCTTAATTTTTAATTTTTAATTTTTAATTAGTTTATCTCCTTTATACCAGCTATACCAGTATTTCGCGCTAAGAATAGCCACCCAGAGGAGGACTAAAGAAATTAATCCTCCTTTACGAGGAGCATCCACAGCAAAAAAGACCAGTGTAATACACAAGACATCTTGCATAAATACAGCCCATATTGGCAACCCACGTAAGCGATAAAACCAACCTACTAAAACTAGCTGAAATACCAAAGCCAATAAGCCACCAATTAAGGCAACTAACCAGCTTGGTGTTTGAGTCGCTGAAGCAACTGATAAACCCATTAAAGCTCCGACGAAGGGAGATAAAAATAAATGAACCTGCTGTACTATTCTCTGGCCAATGAGTTTTTTGGAAGCGAATAGTTCAAATAAAGACCAACTGGTTAATAATCCGATTAAAATATGGGGAGAAATGCGTGACAATACTGGCATCTTTGACCAAAGTTCTTCACCTTGGAGGATGCCAATCATTAGTAAAGGTACACCTATTCTCATCCCAGCGGCAGCACCAGCAGATAGTATGGCGAGAATTTCAATCATGGGCATATCCTCGACTTCACTAAATTAGCAAAGGTGCTTTGTTTATACCGACTCTTATTAATAAAGTCTCCTGATTCAGACTAATTAAAATTAACATAGTCATAGCAGATACAGATTTAATTTCCATATATACACTGTTGTAGCCTATGCTTTTATGTTTTGAGTATAGTAATAAGCCGTATATTTATTTTTCATTTTGTGACAGAAAAGGAGTAAGTAGTAGGGAGTAGGAGTCAGAAGAAAAAAGAAGAAAAATGTTTCCCTATTCCCTTTGTTACCTGTTCCCTGTTACCTGTTACCTGTTACCTCTTCCCTGTCACCTGTCACCTGTTACCTGTCACCTGTTACCTGTCACCTGTCACCTGTTCTAAATACCCAGTCGTTGATAAACTTGTTCTAAATGCTTGAGATGATGTAGTGGATCAAAACAGGCTTCTATCTCTGCTGATGACAAGTTTTGAGTGACACGAGGATCTTTGCTGATTAAATCACGGAAGTTTCCTTCCGGTTTGTTCCACGCAATGTGGGCGCTTTCTTGGACTATGCTATAGGCTTCTTCCCGGTTAAGTCCTTTGTCAATTAAGGTGAGTAATACTCTTTGACTAAAGACTACTCCACCATAACAGTTGAGATTTCGTGCCATGTTTTCGGGATAAACCAACAGGTTATTTACTAAGTTGGTGATTTCATGCAGCATGAAATGAGTCAAAATGCAAGCATCTGGTAAAACTACCCGTTCTACGGAACTGTGAGAAATATCCCGTTCGTGCCACAAAGCGACGTTTTCTAAAACCGCACCAGCATGACTCCTTACTAATCGCGCCATCCCTGTTAACCGTTCGGAACGGATAGGATTACGCTTGTGCGGCATAGCACTAGAGCCTTTTTGCCCTTTAGAGAAAAATTCCTCAACTTCTAAAACGTCTGTTTTTTGCAAGTTGCGAATTTCTACAGCAAAGCGTTCTATGGATGCAGCAAGTAATGCTAACTGTTGGACAAAATCAGCATGAATATCGCGGGAAATTACCTGCGTGGAAGCAGTATCAGGTTTAAGTCCGAGTTTTGCACAAGCGATCGCTTCTACACGAGGTTCAATATGGGCGTAAGTTCCCACCGCACCGGATATTTTACCGACGGCAATGGTTTTTTTGAGAATTTGCAGCCGTTCTTTGTGTCGTAACACTTCTGCTAACCAACCAGCTAATTTAAAACCAAAGGTAATAGGTTCAGCGTGAATACCATGCGATCGCCCAATCATTACCGTATTCCGATGTGCTGTGGCTTTTTTACGAATTGCTTCAATCACATCTTCTAGGCGTTTTAACAACAGATCCAAACTAGCCACTAATTGTAGTGCTAAAGCAGTATCCAAGACATCAGAACTGGTTAAACCTAAGTGAATATAGCGTCCTGCCTCACCTACATATTCATTAACATTTGTCAAAAAAGCAATCACATCATGACGGACTTCCGCCTCAATTTCTAGCACCCGCTGCGGGTCAAAACTCGCCTTAGCCTTAATTTCCTCTACAGCTGCTGCTGGAATATAACCCAGTTCTGCCTGTGCTTCGCAAACTGCGATCTCTACATCTAGCCAGGTTTTCAGCTTATAGGTTTCACTCCACAAATCGCCCATTTCGGGCAAGGTATAACGCTCAATCACATTCACAGCATCTCATACAACTGTCATATTTTACATTGGAAATTACCTACTATAAAGCATATCGCTACCAGATAACCGTCATATTTTCCATTGTGAAAATCTTTATTCAAATAAAATCAAAGAGCAGATTAAAATAGCAACAATTTTGATCTAGTTTCTTAACCTTTAGTTAAAGGTTAGATGGTAACATAGATTCGGTTCTATGGATTATATCTCCAATTCAGCCTATCAACTGTCTATCTTGAAGAGAATACTGTTGCCATAATTTATTAATCACTATAAATCATGTCAAAAATCTAATATTAGAATTTAGTTGATAAATTAATATTCGCCACGATATTTTGGGAACACTAAATTATTAAGCTTGATAAATTTAACTTTTTAACAGCTAAATTGATTAAACTTAGAAGATTAAGAGTAAAATAAGTCACATTTGCTTGAGTGTCAGCCATCATGCCAAAGACACAAACCAATATTAACTTCAGCTTAAGGAGCCAAAAATGCTGGCTATGCATAGTATTCAGAATGTGGATCAACTAAACCTCAAACTAGAGTCAACTTTGCAAGAATTACCAGTTTGGACAATTCAAATTGAAACAGATTATCCAGGTAATGAATTAGCAAAACTTTTTGAAGAAGATCCTTTGCTGCCAGGAATTATATTGACTAAAAACAAAAAATATGTAGGTATGATTTCTCGACGGCTATTTTTTGAACAAATGAGTCGTCCCTATGGGTTAGGACTGTTCGCTGGCCGACCCATTGAATATCTTCATAATTTTTTACAACCTCAAACATTTGTTTGCTCAGAGGATACCCCCATTGCCGAAGCAACTCAAATAGCTTTAGGAAGATCACATAAACACGTGTATGAGCCATTGGTAATTACAGATAAAGCTTACCAATATGGATTGCTAGATTTTCATCAGTTACTTTTAGCTAATTCCCAAATTCATATTTTAACATTAAACCGCCTGCAAAAAGAAAAAGAAAAAGCTAGAGCAGCTAAAGCTGACTTTCGTGATCTTCAGGATAACTATAGCCGATTATTACAAAACGATAAAATGATCGCCTTGGGGCAACTAGTAGCTGGTATTGCCCATGAAATTAATAATCCCATGAATTTTATTTATGGCAACCTTAATTATGCCATTGAATATGTTCAAGATATACTTTATATCATAGAGTGTTATCAACAAAATAAACCGTATTCTGATGTGTTATTTCAAGCCAAAGAAAAAGGAATGGAAATAGAATTTATCATGGAAGATTTGCCTAAATTATTATCTTCTATGAAAGTTGGAGCTACAAGAGTAAATGAAATTGTCTTATCTTTACGCAACTTTTCCAGACTAGATCAAGCAGAAATTAAACCCGTTGATATTCATGAAGGTATAGAAAATACTTTAATAATTCTCAAACATAATTTAAAGGCTAAACCTGATCGTTTAGAAATTGAACTAATTAGGGAATATGATAATCTACCTCTGATAGATTGCTATGCAGGGCAACTAAATCAGGTATTTATGAATATTATTGCCAATGCTATTGACGCTCTTTCTGAAAGTAATAATTTGATTCTAAAAACTCGTAAAAAGCTGCAAATTCGGATTCGGACAGAACTAACTAATGATAATCATATTATTATTCGTATTAGTGATAATGGCTCAGGCATTCCAGAGGAAGTACAAAAGCGATTATTTGACCCATTTTTTACTACCAAGGCTGTTGGGAAAGGGACAGGATTGGGATTATCAATTAGCTATCAAATTGTAGTTGAAAAGCATGGTGGTGAACTTTATTGTATATCTACTCCTGAAGAAGGTTCTGAGTTTATTATCAAAATCCCAGTTGTCTCCAATAAATTAGATATAACTTAAGAATTCAGGAGTCACCGAGTCAGGAGGATTCGCCAATCAGTCCTCAAATTTACCCTGTTATAGAAGAGTGAAAATGTAAGGGTTTTCAACATCTATTGTCAATAATTTTGCACTTGTTTGCTGATAAAACTTTGTAAACCTTGATTTATCAACTTTTTTGCTTTCTTTCAGCAAGCCCTACTTATAGTAATTTTCCTCCCATCATTACAGTTTCTCCAGTTGGTTCTGGAG